>NZ_JBVBZF010000040.1:0-17454 GCF_057447755.1 Fusibacter sp.
GATTTTCAGTGATTTTGTCTTCTGTAACATCCTCAACTTTGAAAATGTAAACGTGTTGGTCACCCGCTGGCTGCATTGTAACTAAAACCTCTAGTTGCTTTTCGGAGGTTTCCTCTTTCAATGTATAATCAAAGGTGACCCAGTTTTTATTTAGAGTCCTCATCATAAAAATTTCTTTTCTAAAGAAGTCCTGCCATCTGCTTTCTTCCTTAAAGACCAATTGAAAGTCTTGATTTATCGCCAATAGATATCCCGTCGCTGCAAATACTGCTATGGGAATATCCATTTGTCCACAGAAACGAAGTAAACCTTCCGCAGTTAAGGCTTCATTTTCACTTCGATTATGTCCATTTGTCCAAATCCAGTTTGAAAAAGGCATACGTATATCCTCCTACTTAATCTAAAAATTATATACCCTATTCTCCACCAATTTTAACATTTGGCGAGCAAAATAAAAAAAGTCTGTACCTCCAGTATTTTTAAGGGTGTACAGACTTCTAAATTTAATAAAGTTATTTTGTTGTAAATGCTATAAAGCGACCTGAAATTATTTTTTCAGCTGGTCATATCACTAGAGAATTGTCTTTTTGATATATTCCGATGTGCAAGCCTTTAGCATTGCACCATAGTCTAATCTAAACTTCACGATTTGACCGACCTTATAATCATTGCCTGTTGCCGTCAAATCCATAATCATATGATCGCTAGAAGCACCAATGATTTCAATTCTCTCATCAAGAGGTGAAAGGCCATCTGGATTGATATCTTGTCTACCCACTGCAGCGATAGCACGTAGCATTTTGCCTTTGTCAACAAAGGTTGGTTTGTTACCAAAAGCATCCATACCAATTTTTCCAGTAGGAATTGAATCCTTTGTTTTGAGTTCGATAATTTCTGCTTCTAAAATAAAAGCATCTTCATGTGCACCTTCAATAATATCACCATAAGCGGTTTCTCTACCCAGTACTATTGCTTCACCAATTCTCAAGTTGTTAATTCTGCTTGGCATTTCGCCATTGTCAAGCAAGAACAAGCTACTTGAATTACCTCCAGATACAACCTTAAGATTTACACCATAGGTCTTTTCAATATGGTCTGCTATGGATACGAGTTCGCCAAGATTGTCTGGTCCAGGTATAACCCCACCATAACAGGTTAGGTTGACACCAATGCCCTCAAGGACAATGTTTTCAAAGGATAAAATTTGCTTCACAGTTTCATCTACATCCGCTTTTAGGATTCCCTCTCTTAAATCGCCTAAATCGATCATCAAAATGATTCTATGCTGCTTTGAAAGCTTTCCTGCAGCATGGTTTAGGGCTTTTAAGGTCTCCACCTCTGAGTTTAAGCTGATATCACAAAGCTCAACAACGCGGTCTGCTTCTGACTGCATTGGCAATCGAAGTAGTACTTTATCACAAGCTAAATGAGACATTCTCTCAAAGTTTTCAAGTCTTGAATCTGCTACAGCAATTGCACCTCCAGAAAGTGATGCTTCAGCAACTTCTGGGATACCACAATATACTTTGGTTACTGCATATAAATCTATATTGCACTTTCTTGCTTTTTCAGCAATTAAAGCCGTATTTTCCTTAATCTTTTGACGATCTATTACCAATCTAGGATACATATTACACCTCATCATTAATCTTAAGAGATTTTTTCATTAACAAAAGCGCTGAATCTTTGTGTTCTTTCGACAGGACCCCCAAAGATGCCATTATATAATCGTTATCAATGAGTATTTCAG
Source organism: Fusibacter sp. (assembly GCF_057447755.1). NCBI lineage: Bacteria > Bacillati > Bacillota > Clostridia > Eubacteriales > Fusibacteraceae > Fusibacter > Fusibacter sp. Next base: position 1,751 of record NZ_JBVBZF010000040.1, read on the forward strand.
CTTCTTTTTGCGGTAACAATTTATCTCCCAATGTATTTTTCGTTATTTCTTTTAATAAATTGACGCGATTCGGAAGTCTTGTACAAGCCCCACCTGTACCCACAATGTATTTAACACTGGTTAAGTCCTTACCTTCAGCATAGGTCTTTTTGCCGCCACCTGCAAAAAGGGTTCTAAACCCACCTGCGTGTCGGTTGGCTGAAATGACAATTGCTTCTTTTGTCAATCTCTCTACAAAGGCAAACTGTTCTGGTGTCTTTGGAATTGGAATGTGTTGGTCAACAAGTGCTTCTACTGCATCAACTGTCATTTCAAGATCTTTAGCAAGCACTTCTATGCCAATCATTTCAACGATGTTTTTCATGTTTACAAAAACGCCAAGATCGCCTTCAACCGTTCTTTTGGCCATAGGCTCCGGTGCAATCAGAATTCTTGAGATTTCATCGCTGTCTTCTGTCACAGAGTGAATATCAGTGGTTGCGCCACCAACGTCAATCGTGATGAGATCACCGATTTCTTCTCTAAGCAGTTTTGAGGCCTCCATTACAGCCCCTGGTGTAGGGATGATGGTGCCCGATACCATTTCCCTGATATGCTCCATACCTGGCGCATGAACGATGTGCTCCTCAAAGATATCTTGAAGGACCTTTCGCGTTGGCTCAACATTTAGCATATCAATTTTAGGATATACGTTTTCAACAATATAAAGCTGTTTCTCTTTGCCCATTTCTTGAAAAATCAACTTTATTTCTTCTTGATTTTCAATGTTGCCCGCATAGAGTATTGGGACGTCTATGTCTAGCTTGGCAATGAGTTCAGCATTGTAAATGGCTGTATCTCGCTCACCGTAATCTACCCCGCCAGCAATCAATACGATGTTGGGTTTAATATCGACAATTTTTTGTAGGTCGGTTCTTCTGAGTTTACCTGCTGTTACCATGTGAATATTAGCGCCAGCACCGAGTGCAGCTTCTTTTGCTGCTTTGGCTGTCATATCATAAACTAGGCCGTGAACCGTCATTTTAAGGCCACCAGCGGCACTACTGGTTGCAAGAAGTTTATCATATTCTATCTTGTCCGCTTTTAAGGAAGCTGCTAAATCATCCACTGCACTATGAAGGCCTATAGTGACATCCCCTTCAAGGACAGAAGTTGGTGCTTGCCCTTGTCCAATAAAAACAGGGTTTGGCGTATCAATGCCATTGAAAGCGTTGATCACAGTAGTCGTACTGCCGATTTCCGCTACTAATAAGTCAATTCTCATTTTTTCACCACCATTTCAGTCTTGAGATTATCATGTGATTAACAATAATGGTTTATTTAGAAAGAAAGAGGGCGGTTGACAAACAGCCCTCTTTCATAAACTTGCGATTATTCGCCTCTTAATTCTTTTGCTCTCTTAACGATGAATGTTGCAACGTTAACACCTCTGTCATAACGTCCGAAACCTTCATCCATACCATTCTCTCTAGCGATTTCAGGTGTTACCTGAGTACCACCAGCACAGATGATAAATTTATCTCTCACACCTTTTTCAACTGCATACTCATGAATACGCTTCATGTTTTTGTAGTGAACATCATCATGAGAGATGATTGTAGATGCTAAGATAACATTAGCGTTAAGCTCGATTGCAGCGTCCACTAATTTTTCAACTGGTACACTTGTTCCAAGGTATTCAACTTCCATGCCGTATTTTTCAATACCGCCATGTTTGATGTCGATTACTTCTCTAAGACCAACTGAATGCTCATCTTGTCCAACTGTTCCCGCTACGATTTTAACAGGATGTGCATCGATTAATGCTCTAATCTCATCATCGCTCATAACTTCTGGCTCTGGTGGGATTACAACTGTTCTCATATCAAGATCAACATCAAGAACGCCTTTAACCTGAATTCTTGTACCTTCAGATGGATGAAGTGCTTCAACATGGATAACTTCAGCATCCTTAAGATTCATTTTCTTAGCGAATTCAAGTGCTGCATACTGAGAAGGTCTTGGTGCCAATGGAATAATAAGGTCTACTGTAACAACGCCATCACCAAGCCATTGTACTTCAGGCTTAACGAATGGTGATTCACCATGCTCTCCTCTGTATTTTTCAGTCTCTTCCATACGCTTGTAAACGTTATCTGTATCATCAAGCTCGTCGATGAAAATAATTTTTTCTGGTTTTTCAAAGGTACAGCCATCGATTAATTTTGCAGGGTCTTTTTCTGCTGATGCATCGTATTGAGCAACGTTATTGTTACCAAAGTGTGCTGTAACAGGTGCAAAGTAGTCTGCTTCTCTTTCATAAACTGAGCCAGCGCCTACGCCGCCATCAATTTTACGGCCGATACCATCGCCATTTCGCTCTGGGTACATACCTGAATCTACGAAGAAGCCTTTTTCAACTGCGTTGAAGTAACCGCCATTTTCAAGAATTTCTTCGATGTAAAGAACAGCTCTTTCTTTAAGCTCTCTTGATTTTTCTCTGAGGTAGCCATCAGATTTAAGCTCTACCATGTTCATTAAGCCGTCAAGACCTGCAAGTGTTTGCTTAGCAGTCTCACATGCTTCGATGTTGTACATATGCCATGGCACGTTTCTACCTTCATCTGGTGTGATTGTAGATTGAATGTCTGCAGAAGTCATTCTAGAGATCATCATGTTCATAACATGTGTCACAGTCGCTTCTCTTGAAGAAGAAGTGATATATTTAGTGTTCATTTGAGCTCTCATCTTGTACTCAGTGAAAAGCTCTCTAAGTGCAACAGCATAAGGTAAGTCAAGTGTTAAACATGGTGCTGGAGCTGATGTTGGCGGTACAGTTGACAATGAAATGTTTGCCTTTGGCATCCCTACTTTATGTGAGTAAAGTGCATTGATACCGTGTTGTACCATTAATTCTGGCATAACTTTCCAAGCATCTCTAGCAGTTGCATTTGCATTATGAGCACCGTCGATTTGAACCATATCTGCCCAAGTCATAACTTTTTTAGACTCAGCAGCATCAACGAATGATCTAACCATATTGATGTTTCTGTAAAGCACGTTGTATTGTGGATCTTGGTGAGCGCCGTTTACGCCTTCTTCTGCAAGCATAACCGCAACATCTGGACCAGCAACGCCCGATACATATGAATGGTAATTGATTGGTCTTCCAACTTCTTCTTCAATCAAGTCAAGTGCTTTTCTGTGCGCTCTAACTTGCTTTCTAGAAATTGGGATACCGCCGATACCTTGCGGTGTACCTTCAATAAGACCATCAAAGTGAGATTGACCAGCAGTTCTGATAACCATAATATGGTCAGCACCATGCCAAGCTGCCATTCTCATACGTCTAATATCATCTTCGAAACGGCCAGAAGCGATTTCAGTTGTAATTGTGTTGTTTGGTTGTGGATCTATGTTGTTAAAATATTGAGATGCTGGACCTGCAATATAGTTCTTAAGAGGTGTAGACATATCTGAGTAAGTGAAAGGACCATAAACTTGCTTGTCGCTTTTTTCTCTCCAAGTCCAGCCTCTTCTTTTAGGTACATAATGCTCAAGGTCTTTTAAAATTTCTTTGACGTCTATTTTTTTATTGATATCCAACTTTTGCATTATTTAGCCCCTCCTTTGAACATAGTCACAGCATCATCCCAGTGCTTGCCTTCGATTAATTCAAGACCAGCTGTTCTGATATCAAGATTTTTTTCTTTCGCAATTTTATAAACCACATGTCCAACGCCATGACCCATTAAGCCTCTGTCAATCGCGCCATCTACTAATGGTTGAGCTTCAAGACTTGAAAATCCCATTCTAAGTAGTACCGATCTCTCTACCGCTGGTGATGTGTGTGTTTTCGCTAAGTCAAGTAACGGGTCTACGATTTCTTCAATCAATCCCCAGAAACGCTCTTTAAGCTGCTCATCTGTAAGATCCGCAAGGTGCGCTCTTCTTGATTGAAAGTCGTCTTCTCTCTTTAAAAAACCTTTCATTGAATGATCCTCCTTATTTTTTATCTCCGCATGAGATTAAAATTTTACATCAAGTTCCTTTAATGTATTTAAAACAAATGCTTCGTCCATTTTTGTTTCATCTATTAAGAATGCAATATCCTCTTTTGAAACTGAAGTCACATTATTGTTTTGAATTGCATTTTTAACAACAGATTTACGAATTTTCTCCATGTCAAGGTCAATTGCCTTAATCATACTAGGGTGTTCTGGCAAAATAATGTTAACACCAGGAATTTGATCCATTGGGTTACCAAATTTAATTTCAATCCCATTATCTCTTGCAAAAGAAAGTTGGGGTTGAATATGCTTACCAGCACCAGTGTATTCTGTTTCCTGAACGATGATGATTTGATCTTCATCGAGTTCACGTGCAATACTAAAGGCTGCTGCAAGTGAAGTATTGCCAGCAGGGCCTCTCTCAAGACCTTCAATTTGAGCAAGCGCCTCAGTCATGTAGAACACTTCCCCTTGTGTTACAGTGACATAGCGATCCATGTATCTCATTGGTCTAGCTGCAGATCTTGGAACATCAGAACGGTCAGGATAAGTTGCAAACGGCAAACCAAAACCAGTATGACCAGTGGTAAATGACTTCTTATTAAACTGTCCATCACTTGCCATATGAAGCCCTGATAAATCCACAGATGCGCCCACAACAACAGTATCTGTAGCACCAGCCTTGATTAAACCTCTCGCTGTACCAGTTAGGTTACCACCACCTGCGTTTGTACATACAACCACATCTGGATCCTTACCTACTCTTTCTCTCATTTGCATAGAAAGCTCATACCCTAACGTTTCAACACCTGCAATGCCAAACGGTGTATAGAGCGATGCATTGAAGTAGCCTGTTTCTTCAAGCAGTAATAAGAACTGATAAAAGAGTTCAGGTCCAACTGTAAGTTGTACAACTTCAGCACCGTATGCCTCACATTTACGCGCTTTTTCTACGATCTCAGGCTGGCCAACGCCATTTGAATCGAATGTTTCTTGAACGATGATACACTTAAGACCATGCATTGCCGCTTGTGATGCAACTGCTGCACCATAGTTTCCGCTCGTTGCTGCAATAACACCTTTGTATCCTAATTTTTTCGCATGATAAACTGCATTTGCAGCTCTTCTTGCCTTAAAACTACCAGATGGGTTTCCACCTTCGTCTTTTATGAATATACGAGCACCTTTACCTTTTTCCGAACATTTTCTAGCAAGGGCTGTTAAATTTTTAAGTTCAAATATTGGCGTATTGCCAACACCGGTTTCCCCTTGAATTTTTTGCATTTCTTCAAGTGTATAACCTGTTTCATGCATCATTTTTTCATAGTCAAAGCCAATACCATCATTTTCAAAAGTCGCATAGTCAATACCAATAGCTTTTTTCATGATTTCATTTTTTCGACTCATCACTGCTTGATAGCTATTATCTTTCATCTGCGTCACCTCCGAAAAGGATGTCTTTTAAATCGATCCCAATTTGTAATAACTCCGGTATAAAATTACCGAATGAATGTGAATAGGTCGGGTTGATTTCAACAATTTTTCCAGTCTCTAATCTACCAGTGATTGTCTTAACAGTCACTTCTTCACCTAAAGCTGAATCTGATTGTGCAAATCCCTTTACCCACATCTCAAGTGGTACTTTTTTAGTATCATCTGGCACTTGAGGTGCTCTTTGTTCACTTGTTAGAATGATTCTATGCACTTTGACCCAATCGCCTTTTTTAACTTGCACTTGGGCACCACCTTTCTATTTAAGCAACATGTAAGTAACCACTTACATGTTGCATTTAAAAAATTAAATTTCCTAGATTACTTAATCATTTTTCTCATATCGCCCATGATTGCTCTTGGTACTGGTAAATCAAGCATAGTCTTTAAACCTGGATCAGCGTTGATTACTTGAGGAATCATGTTAACGCACATCGCGATTGTACCAAGACCACCTTCAACCTCTGGCTTAATGCTCATGTTAACTTCAGGTGTTCCTTTTAATGTTACATAGTCACCGGTAAAAGTGCCTTCCATTTCAGGCTCAATTTGTTGAGGGTGAATCATGTCAATTTTAACTTCGCCATTTACATAACCTTGTCCAGTCATGTTAACACCAGCAACGTTTCCTGCAGCTGCAAAGCCGTATGGTGATTTACGATCTACAGATGTTACGATTGGTTTCATTTGAGTTTCGTATTTTTCAACTTCCCAGCCGATAGCATCGCCGATCATTCTGATTGATTCAGCAAAACCTACGTGACCTGCAAGTGAACCATCCGCTACGCCAGCGTTAAATTCATCAACTGTGATGCCAACGCCTTGCTCTTCCATTACAGCAGGACCAAATGGTGATAAGCTGTTAACGCGTTTTGCTTCAATATGTGTTACATCAGTCATACAACCTGTTAAGATGACTACTAATAAGTCCATGATAAGACCTGGGTTGATACCAGTACCTAAGATTGAAACGCCATTTTCCTTAGCGATTCTGTCAAGTTCAGCTGCAAGCTCTGGATTTTGTGATTGAGGATATGCCATTTCTTCTGCAGTAGAGATTACATTGATTTTTTTCTCAAGAACGAATTTTAATCTTGGGAAGGCTTTTGCAGTGAAAGAGTCTGTCGCACAAAGACAGATATCAGCACATTTCTCAGTTAATACTTCTTCTATATTAGGGTTAACAATAACAGATGGTCTATTGCCTCTCTCTACGCCAATTAACTCGTAGATGTCTTTGCCTACTCTTGTTTCATGTCTATCACAAACACCAACAATTTCAACACCAGTTTTAGTTGCTAACATTTTTGCCATTCCGCTTCCCATTGCACCGAAGCCCCAAATTGCTACTCTTACATTCTCATTTCTCATCAGAAAACACCTCCGTATAATATTTAACATTACGCCAATATATAAACGCAAGTATCATGCCAAATGTATAAAGTTTTTTGAACAACCCTTATAAACGTTGAAATCACTGTATGTTTTATTATTCGTACATTGTATAGTCAGACAATTCCGCAAAATTGTCCCGTATTTTTTGGTATTTTTTATGTAAAATATGCAAATTATTTTGCATTATATCCACTTATGAGGCCCATCTTCCAAATAAACAGCAAAATATTTTGCATTTTCTATAAATGTACTGCAAAATATTTTGCTATTCTCTAGATTTCCGCATTTTTTCTTTAAAGTATGTGCAAAATAGATTATACTCTCAATAAGAGTGAGGTAAACCTATGAACACTATTATTAAAGACATACAAATTAAAAAATTCTGTTATTACGGCTTTTTCAAAAACTTGAAATTTTTTGAGCCCTATTTAATCATCTATCTGACATCTGTTGGCTTGACCTATCTTCAAATAGGGGCATTATATGCTTTTAGGGAAGCCATTATCTATATTTTTGAGATTCCATCGGGCATTATTGCAGATACTTATGGTAAAAAAAGAGAGCTAATGACCTGCTTCATCTTTTATATGATCTCTTTTCTATTGTTTTTTATCAGTGGCAACATCTATGTCATCACACTTGCAATGCTTTTCTTTGCACTGGGAGAGGCCTTTAGATCAGGCACGCATAAAGCCATGATTTTCAGTTATTTGGAGCAAAAGAGCTGGTTTGAGTACAAGACATTTGTCTATGGCCGAACACGATCTTTTTCATTAATGGGGAGTGCATTATCTTCTATTATTTCAATAGGCTTCTATTTATACACGAATAATTTAAAACTTCTATTTGCAATTTCAATCTTACCCTATATTTTAGATTTTATATTAATCGCGTCATATCCACAGACTTTAAATGAGGCGCATAAGTCAACTTTCAAACTGTCTGACTTTATAAATGAAAACAAAAGACAGCTGGGTCGTTTCTTTAGATCGAGTAAACTCGTTGTTTTAACATTAAACTCAGCTTCACTAGATGCAATCTTTAAAAGTGTTGGCGATTATATTCAACCCATACTGCAGATTTTGATTATTTCAACCTTTAATGCCACAGATACTAAATTGGTCATATATTTAGGCGTCACATACGCCATAATTGGTGTGTTTAGTGCCATGGGGTCAAGAAACGTCTACAAACTGCTCAATCGATTCTCAAAAGAGCACTTGCTGGATAACTTTTTTAGAATTATGATCCTCCTCTATATCGGCATTGCACTCGCGACCTATTTTGAACTCAGAATCTTAGTCGTCTTGCTCTTCATCTTATCTAATATCTTGATAGACTCCAGAAGACCAGTATTTGTGGATCTCATAGGTGACCATCTAGAAAAAGATCAACGCGCAACTGTACTTTCTATAGAAAGCCAGCTAAAATCGCTGATTGTTATTGGGGTTGCCCCCTTGTCAGGTGCCATTGCAGATCATTTGGGCTTCACATCTGTCTTTATTGCCCTGAGCATTTTTATGATCCTGCTCTTGCCTATACTGTCCGTCACAAAATTATTTGCCCTTATCGAAAGAAAATAATCCAACTCTATATGCAGCTAAGGAGGCACCATGAAAACAAGATCCGTTTATTTATTGATGACATTAGCCACTTTCTTCTGGGCTGGCGCCTTTATTGCAGGCAAGCTCGGTATAAACGCACTCAGCCCCACGCTCTTGACTTTCTTCAGGATGGGCATTGCCAGTCTTATTCTATTCCCAATCCTAATAAAAAAAGAGCCACAAAATTGGAAGCTGACTAAGAATCAATTAAAAGTGGTTATGGCCACTGGTCTTATAGGGATGATTGGCTATCACATGTTTTTTTTCAGTGCTTTAAAATATACTACAGCTTCAAAGGCCTCTATGATCAATGCCACTAATCCTTTAATTACAGCTTTCCTTGCAAGCTTTTTTGCAAGTGAGAAACTGACACCTAAAAAAGTTCTATTCATCATTACGGCTTTACTCAGTGTGGTTTATATTATTATTAGTGGCAATATAGAAAACTTGTTGACCATGACACTTAATCGAGGTGACCTACTAATGCTCTGTGGTACCTTCTCTTGGGCAGTGTATTCAATCATCGTCAGAAGGAATATTGGAGATTTTGGCGCTTTAAAACTTTCCGCCTATACCTTCCTTTCAAGTACCCTATTGATCACACCCTTTGCTCTTGTTTCCTTTGTAAGAACAAACGCCCTATCCGTAGGCATAAATCCCTATCTTGCGGTTCTATACATGGCAATATTTCCGACTGTAATTGGATATTTGATTCAGCAGTTTGCCATCGGACAAATTGGGGCTTCAAAAACAGCCCTCTTTATCAACCTTGTGCCTATAATTTCCACCATACTCGCAGTTATCATTTTAAACGAGACTGTTCACTACTATCACTTGATAAGCCTTGTGGTCATCATTTTCTCAGTGATTGGGTTCAATCGTGTGAAGGTGTAAGGTCTTGACTTTAGACATCAAAAGAACTGACCCATGAAGCCTCCAAAACTTAGTTGAAGGCTTGACGTGTCAGTTCTTTATTATTTTTAGACCTGTATTTCTTTTTTAGGCCTTTATTTTTTTAGGCCTTTATTCTTTTAGGCCTTTATTCTTTTAGGCCTATAATTCTACTTGATCTTTTTATCAAGATCCCTAACAGGGTAATATCATATAATTTGAAGCGCCCTTTTTCTTGACCGTTTTCTTGATTTTCGCCAGTTGTTCACTGAGTTTTTCAGAAGTTGAATAAACCGATAGATCTCCAAAAATTCCCGATACAGATAATGAGGTTAAGGGCAGCTCTCTATAGACCCCAAAACGATCTTCAGAATGGATTTTGCCGAGTCTCAAATGCTCTTCCTTGAAAAACAAGACTTTGTCAACCTCAAATCTGGAAATAATCATCTTGCAAAGGTCAACATAGGTGTCCATTTCACCATTGACCACAAGTACGAAATCATCGCCACCAACATGTCCTACGAAACTAGAATAAGGAAATCTCGACTTTACGAGGTCTGTTAAGGTATCTGCAAGATATCGAATCATAACATCCCCTTTTTCAAAGCCGTATACATCGTTGTAGACCTTAAATTCATTGATATCTACATATAGGATCAGGGAATTGCTCTTATAGGAAACCAAGTCTGAAAGCACCCTGTTGATAATAGGATTCCCAGGCAAGCCAGAAAGGGGATTATGTTCCTTGGCATTGTTTTTTTCATACATTAGGGCATATTCCATAATCTTCTTCATGGTGACAAGCCCATAGTATTGGTTGCCCTTAATGACAATCACATCATCAAACAACCGGTCGTCTGGCCTTTCCATGGCTTTTTTAGCGACTACATTTATCGGCGTATAATAATCCACTACTAAGGCTTGGACGTACATTATTTTTGAAATAGGCCTATTTGAAAAGACGGCATAACCATATTTCCCGGACATTGCAGCATCTAAGTCGTGTTTCATGACAATGCCCTTGGGTATGCCATTATCACAAATACAAACACTTTGTTTTCTTGACTTCTCCATATAACTTTTAATCGTGACGCAGTGGGTCATTGATTCATAAGTAGGTTGCTCTGTTTCACTGACAAGTGTTGAAATATAATGATACTCTGAGGAATAAGCATTCATATTGTTAGCAATCTGATTATAATCTTTGATTCTCTTAACCAATTGCGTTTCTGCCCCCGACAATACTTTGTCTGGCTGTTTCAAGTAAAAGCCTTGTGCTGCATGAACGCCTAAGAGTATCAATGTTTTGAGCTCCTCTTTGGTCTCTATGCCCTCGGCAATCACTTTAATGTTGGTTGTAATAGAGGTATCCACAAAGGCTTTGATCAAGGATTGCTTAAAAGCATCCTTGTCAATATTTCGAATTAAATCCATATCAATCTTAATGAAATGGGGTCTCACTTCGTTAATGGTTTTAAGGCCGGAGTAGCCAGCCCCGACGTCATCTATGGCAATTTGGTAGCCTTGTCGCCTGTAGTTCTCCAAGACCTGCTGGAAGGCTTCATAATCATTTATAGAAGTTCGTTCAGTGATTTCAAAAACAATAGAATTTTCTGATAGACCGTTTTGGTCTAAGTATTCTTTGGTCAGTCCTGATTTAAACTCATTGGACTTCATGATATCAGGATCTACATTTATAAAAAGTAACTGGTCACTTTTAAGCATCCTGGCATTTTCAAGTGCCTTTTGTCTAAAAAGCATCTCTAGTTCCCACACTTTGCCCATTTCATGTGCCATTTCAATGAGTTTAAGGGGGGAATAAAGCGGTGTATCCACAGGCCCTCTGGAGAGTGCTTCGTAGCCCAAGACCTCGCCATTCTTAAGGCTAAAAATGGGTTGATAAAGGCTTGTAATACTTTCATTTTCTAGAATTTCAAGAAATATGCTTTCTAAATCTTTTTCTACCTCATAATCTGTAATATCAAAACATGGCAAACTCATGAACAATCCCTCACTTTCGCCTTTAAAATACCACATTCACTTTATGATTTTGTTAAGTTAAAATCAAAGTTGCGTAAAATATAAAAAAAATGAGCCAATCAGACTCATTCCATTTCTATATCATATATTTTGATTTTATATTGAAGATTTTGCCTTGAAATTTTTAAGTGCTTTGCCGCTTTAGAAACGTTAAAATAGTAAAACTTTAAGGTCTTTTGAAGGATTTCTTTCTCAATTTGCGCCAAATGCTTATTGAGATCCTTAATTTCCGTCATCTCTTCATTGATGTAACGGCTTTTTAACAAGAGCACTTCTGAAACATGCGTAGGCATGTGTTCCTTGGTAATCACATGCTCATCTGTCACAAGGTTCATGGCAGATTCAATAAAATTCTTAAGCTCTCTTATATTACCAGCCCAGTTGTAGACCTTAAAAGCATTTTGAATTTCTTCTGAGACCATCCAAATGTTCTTGCCCAGCTTTTCATTGTATTCTCTTATAAAGTAATCCACCAATAGGGGAATATCATCTTTTCGTTCGTTGAGACTTGGAATTCTCAGGTTAATAACATTGATCCTATAATACAAGTCCTTACGCATATGACCATTTTCGATGAGTTTTTCTGGGGCTTCATTGGTGGCTGCAATGATTCTAACATCCACTGGAATATCCTTATTGCCACCCACCCGTCTTACATAGTTCTCCTGGAGAACACGTAAAAGCTTGGCTTGAAGGGACATGCTCATGCTGTTTATCTCATCTAGAAATAAAGTACCACCATCTGCCTGTTCAAAGAGGCCAGGTCGGTCCTGAGCCCCTGTAAATGAGCCTTTTGCCGTTCCAAAAAGCAAACTTTCCAGTAGAGAATCCGGAATTGCAGCACAGTTTTGCGCGATAAAAGGCAAATTTTGACGTTTGCTGGCATAATGGATACTCTGAGCGAAAAGTTCCTTTCCAGTACCGGTATCACCATAAATAAGGACGCTTGAATTTGAGTTGGATGCTCTCTTGGCAATCTTAATAGCCTCTTGGTATTTAGCATTCTTACCAATGAGTTCGTCAAAGTGATATTGTCTGATGCCCCCCTCTTTTTTAATGGGTTTTATGAGTTTTTGTTGAAGTTCAATGATTTGCTCCGTCATATCGGTAACAGCCGTCAAGTTCTTTGCGATCTCCACAGCTCCCATTAGATTTTCACCATCAAAAATAGGATATGTGGTGTTGATGGTCATAATCCTTTTCCCCTTAAAATTTAAGTAGGATTGTTCTCGATTAAATATTGGCATTCCAGTATTAAGAACTGTTAAGAGCGTTGAGTTCTCTTTGGTCCAGTCTGGAAAAATGTCCAACAAATGACGTCCAATGACTTGATTTTCTTCAAGGCCTTCAATTTCTTCCATGGCTTTATTATAGACAATTGAAATACCATTGAAATCGACAATGTGTATGCCTTCTTCAATGGTATCTAAAATATTTTTACTTGCACTAAAAAGCATTTGTTCCAAATTCATATGATCCCCCATTTATTAGAGAGGTTGCATTTCCTTGTGGCTCTTTTGTAAAATAACCTCAATGTGTGCTGTATATTTTTGGCTTTGCAAAAATTTTTGATCATTCATTTTGATGACTAAAAAAGTTCCCACCATGAGCACTAGGCCAAGTATTGCAGATGGAATCTCCAAATTTGAAAATCCGATTGCCTTAAAGATTGGCTGGCCTAGAAATACACCGATTAACAAGGCTGCAAGCGGAATAATATACATGATAAAAGCTGCACTCAGTACACTGTCTGTACCCATAGTCACTTCTACCAAATCGCCTTCCTCACCATGAACATCATTCATAGCAATCAGGTGAATATCCTTTTGATCATCTCCCAATTGACATGCACCGCAGTTGCCACATGCAGTATGTCTCATCAACTTGACCTTAGAGTATTTTCCCATGTCTTTGACAATTATGCCTGTACGATTCATAACACCATACCCTTTCTCTGTAAATCTATATGATTTAAAATAAATTAATCTCTATACTTTAATTATAGGCTATCTAAAAGAAAGCGTCAATGAGAAGACCTCTCATTAACGCTTTATCTGTTTATGCTTCTGTTTTCTCTTCAGTTTTAGATTTTTCAAATGGCGTTACCTTAAGGAACAATTCATTTAATTGCTTGTCCTCAGCAGTGCCAGGTGCATTTGTAAGCAAGCACTTAGCATCTTGTGTCTTAGGGAAAGCAATGACGTCACGAATGTTTTCTGTCCCTACGATCAGCATGACAATTCGATCAAGGCCATAAGCTAAACCACCATGTGGTGGTGCACCATATTTAAAGGCATCAATAAAGAATCCAAATTTCTCATTGGCTTCTTCTTCAGAGAAACCAAGTGCCTTGAACATTTTTTCTTGAACCTTTGAATCATGAATTCTAATTGAACCTCCGCCGATTTCATAACCGTTTAAAACAATATCATAAGCCTTAGCTCTACAGTTTGCTGGATCAGATTCAAGTTTGTCAACATCCTCATCTTTAGGCGATGTAAATGGATGGTGTTTCGCAACATAACGATCATCTTCTTCATCGTATTCAAATAGTGGGAAATCTGTTACCCATAGGAATTCAAATTTTGAACGATCTATCACGTCTAATTTCTTAGCAACCTCACATCTGAGAGCACCAAGGGCATCGAATACTACATTTGGCTTGTCAGCAACAAAAACAATTAAGTCACCCTGTTCGCCACTCATTTTTTCGATGATTTCAGTGAGCATTTCAGGCGTTAAGAATTTTGCGATAGGCGACTGAACTTCACCACCAGCAAGCTTGATCCAGGCAAGACCCTTTGCACCATAGGTTTTCACGAAATCTTCAAGCTTACCAATTTCCTTTCTTGAAATATGGTCAGCTTGGCCTTTGAAATTGATGCCTCGTACATCACCACCAGAAGCGATCGTATCTTTAAATACTTTAAAGTCAGCATCCTTAACAATCTCATTAATAGACTGCAGTTCAAAACCAAATCTCAAATCCGGTTTATCAGAACCAAAGCGCTCCATAGCTTCTTTGTAAGTTAAACGCTTTAATGGCAATTGGATGTCCACGTCTGCAACTTCTTTAAAGATGCTTTTAAGCAGTCTTTCGTTCATGCCCATTACATCGTCTTCATCCACAAATGACATTTCAATATCGATTTGAGTGAACTCAGGTTGACGATCTGCTCTAAGGTCTTCATCTCTAAAGCATTTTGTGATTTGATAATATCTGTCAAATCCAGAAACCATCAACAACTGTTTGAAGAGCTGTGGTGATTGTGGCAATGCATAAAACTTATTTGGATTTACACGGCTTGGCACTAAATAGTCTCTCGCCCCTTCTGGTGTTGGTTTAGTGAGCATTGGTGTTTCAACGTCTATAAAACCATTCTCATCAAAGAATCGTCTTGCAACGGTTGTCACCTTATGTCTTGTGATGAAACTCTTTTGCATTTTAGGCTTTCTAAGGTCTAAATAACGGTATTTAAGTCTTAATCGTTCACCTGCATCATCATTATCATCCACATGAATAGGCGGTACTTCAGATTCACATAAAATTTTAAGGCTAGAAGCAAATACTTCAATCTGGCCCGTAGGTAATTGATCATTTACCGATTGTCTTTTTTCAACCTTACCAGTAACCGCTAAAACGTACTCGTTTCTTATAGCAGATGCTTTTTCAAACGCCTCCGCTGAAACATCCGCATCAAAAATAATCTGACAGATGCCTTCTCTATCTCTTAAATCTACGAAAATCAATCCGCCAAGGTTTCTTCTCTTTTGTACCCAACCCATTAATGTCACAGTTTCACCAATATTGGCTTCACGCAGTTCACCACTATAATGCGTCCGTTTTAATCCGTTTAATGCTTCACCCATGTCTTCCTCCAATGATTTATTATACAGCCCTAATTTGTGCTGCTATTTTTTCTATTTCATCCATTTTATATTCTACCTGTGTCCCCTCCCTCATATCCTTGAGGGCAAAGGTCTTCTTGTCGACTTCGTCTTCACCAAGCACAATTACAAATGGCACTTCAATTTTATTTGCATATTTGAACTGAGCCTTCATCGAACGGTCTAGGTGATCGAGCTCAACCTTAACCCCTTTATTTCTCAATGCTTGTGCAAGCATTAAAGCAGGGCCTTTGGCTTTGTCACCTAGGTTTATGATAAATAAGTCCACATAATTCGGTTTCTCAATCTCGACGTTAGTCTGTTCCATTGTGAGTAGCAAACGTTCCATGCCCATACCAAATCCAACTCCAGGTGTCTTTGGACCACCGATGTCTTCAATGAGGCC
>NZ_JBVBZF010000041.1:0-17400 GCF_057447755.1 Fusibacter sp.
CCATAGAATGAAAAGCATCCTCTTTCGCAAGTTAAAAACTTATGTTAGAAGATGCTATTCTTTTTCTTTTTTTAATAGTCTGAAAATAGAAAAAATGTTACAATGTAATGGACCTTGTTTAATGGGTGTTATCTTTTTAGAATTGAGGCGGTATCTTTGTTAAAGCAAATGCTCGAAACGATATATAATCATCAATTAATTAAAAAAGGCGACAAAATTGTAGTGGGACTTTCAGGAGGCCCTGATTCTCTTGCGCTAATCCATGCCCTTTATCACTTCAAAGAGAATTTACAGATTGAGCTTGTGGCAGTTCACATTAATCATATGTTCAGAGGGTCACTTGCAGATGATGACGAGGCGTTTGTAAAAGTATTTTGTGAAGCACATGGCATTCCGGTTTACACTTATCGCATTGATGTTAGTGAGTATGCCAAAGAAGTGGGAACTTCTTTTGAAGACGCAGGCAGAAGAGTTCGATATGAATATTTTCAAAAGATCCTCATTAAAGAGAAAGCACATAAGATTGCGATAGCACAAAACAAAAACGATCTGATAGAGACCTTTTTCATCAACCTATTCAGAGGGGCTGGTATCGATGGGCTCGCATCAATCGAGTATATGAGAGATCAAATTTATATCAGGCCTTTGCTAGATGTTGATAGAGCTTCGATTGAGGCTTATTGTAGGGAAAACGGTCTTGAACCAAGGCGGGACCATACCAATGAGGAAAACGACTACCTCCGCAACAAGATTAGAAATGAATTGTTGCCCTCTTTGAAAGCAACCTACAATCCATCTTTGGACCAAACCCTTTTCAAAACCATTCAAATCATGAAACGCGAAAAGGCATTTTGGCAAAAACATACTGAAGATTTGTTTAAAAGGATATGCAAAAGGGAAAATAACAAGGTAAGTGTTTTAAAATCTGATTTTGATCAAATTCATGAAGCAGAGCAAATTCAATTGTTAAGATATGTTATATTGCTAGTGAGAGGCAATTTGACAAATATCTCATCTGAACTGCTCAACAGAATTAAGGGACTATCCAATACAGGAACCTTTGTGGATATTGATTTTGATTATCGTGTTTCTCTGTCCTATGATTACCTCATCATTGAACAAAAGGGCTATGATCCCCTTGAATTAACCCCTGAGCTTCATACCTTAAAGCTCAATAGAAAGGGTTATGATGCCTTAAAGCACAAAGTAGATTCTGAGGAAATAGTTGCCGTAGATATGGATTCAATCAAAGGCGAACTGTATATAAGACATAGAAAGAATGGTGACACTTTCGCACCCTTTGGAATGAAAGGGCATAAGAAGATTAAAGATTTTTTTATGGATGAGAAGGTGCCCAAAGATCAAAGAGATCAAATTTGGCTTATCTGTGATGATGCGAAAATCGTTTGGGTTCACGGGATGAGATTAAATGAGCAATGCAAAATAACAAAAGAAACTGAAAACATTCTGTTAATAAGTTTCAAGGATATTGTTGAAGCTTTAGAATTGTGTTAAAATTATAAGATGCGTAAGGAGGGTGCTATGAATAAAAATTTAAAAAATGCATCGATATATATCGCGATATTCATAGGGATTTTAATACTCGTTATGATGACTAAAAATAGTGTGGTCAAGTCAGTTGAACTCTCATACAATGAATTCACTGACAAGTTGAACAACGATCAAGTGGCAGCACTTAATATCGATGGCAACAAGATCACAGGTGAATTGAGTGATCAAACAATATTTGAAACCTATATTCCGAGTATGTTGTCACCAATCACAGGTGAAAAAATTAGTGAGATTGAAAGCTTAAAAGTAACAGGGATTCCACCAGCAAATACACCTTTCTTTATAGAGATATTACCAACAATCATCATGATTTTGTTAATTGTGGTATTTTGGTTTGTGTTTATGCAAAATTCCCAAGGTGGTGGCTCTAGAGTCATGTCGTTTGGCAAGAGTAGAGCTAAAATGGTCAAAGACAGCAGCAAAAAAATTACTTTCGCTGATGTGGCTGGACTAAAAGAAGAGAAAGAGGAAATGCAAGAAATTGTAGATTTCCTTAAAAATCCAAGAAAATATTTGGCACTTGGTGCTAGAATACCTAAAGGTATCCTCATGGTGGGGCCTCCGGGAACTGGTAAGACATATCTCTCAAAAGCATGTGCCGGAGAAGCTGGCGTACCTTTTTATACCATCTCAGGTTCTGATTTCGTTGAGATGTTTGTAGGGGTTGGTGCTTCAAGGGTTAGAGATCTATTTGAAGAAGCAAAAAAGAATTCGCCTTGTATCGTTTTCATTGATGAGATTGATGCAGTTGGTAGAAAACGTGGTGCCGGCTTAGGTGGTGGCCATGATGAAAGAGAACAAACCCTGAATCAATTGCTTGTAGAAATGGATGGCTTTGGTGACAATCAAGGCATTATCATTATTGCAGCAACGAATCGTCCTGATATACTTGACCCTGCATTGCTTAGACCAGGTCGTTTTGACCGTCAGGTAATGATCGGTGTACCAGATATTCGTGAAAGAGAAGAAATTTTAAAAGTGCATTCTAAAAACAAACCGACTGCGGATGATGTTAACTATCAAGTGCTTTCTCAAAGTACACCAGGTTTTACACCGGCAGACCTTGAAAATGTCATGAATGAAGCTGCTTTGCTTTCTGCTAGAACAGATGACAAAGTTATTAGAATGGAAACAATAAAACAGGCTATTATTAAAGTAATAGCAGGTGTTGAAAAGAAAAGTCGATTGGTAAGTCCTAAAGAGCGAAAGCTCACAGCCTACCATGAAGCAGGACATGCTGTTTTAGCACAGCTTTTACCTGATACAGATCCTGTACACCAGGTGACCATTATCCCTAGGGGAAGAGCAGGCGGATTCACAATGCAGCTTCCTGAAGAAGATAGAAGTTATGCGACAAAAAAGAGCATGGAAAAAGAGTTGGTTATCTTATTGGGCGGTCGTGTGGCTGAAAGCTTGATTCTTGATGATATCAGCACAGGTGCACAAAACGACTTGTCTCGAGTTACTAAAATTGCACGCGCAATGGTTACCAAATATGCCATGAGTGATAATTTAGGTTCCATGAGCTATGACACTGAGGATGAAGTTTTCTTAGGACGTGATTTTACTTCTATGAAAAATTATTCAGAGCATGTTGCGGCTGAAATTGACCGTGAGGTAAGAAACATTGTTGATAACTCTTATGACAAAGCGAGAACCTTGCTTGAAGACAATCTTGATAAACTTCATGTGATTGCAGAAGCCTTACTTAAATACGAAACCATCAGTGGTGAAGAATTTAAGCTTGCTTTTGAAGAAGGCATTGATGTCCTTACAGACAAGATCACAAGTGAACGCGAGAAAATTCAAGAAGAAAAACGCGTTGCAAAAGAGCTTGAGGAAAGAGAAAAGGCGGCTTACGAGAAATTGAACGAGAAGTTCAAAGAGATGAACGAAGATGCACCAAGTATCTTTGAAGCTGTTAAGAACGAAGAAGTTTCCCTTTCTGAAGAAGAGAAAAAAAGCTAATATCAGTTAAAAAGAATATGAACCCATCCCTTGAGGATGGGTTCTTTTTTGTATTTCATTCTCGCTCGTCCAGCTCATAGCAAGAATTCTCAACGTTATCGTGTGATGGCTCAAATGTTGTTAAAAACCGTGAGATAAAGGCAATAGCTGTAAACCCTTGGCTTCAAACGCCGTATTTTCTGAAGACTTATAGTGGTTGTAAGGGCATTCAAATACCAATGGGTGCAAACTTGTTCTTGTCAGCAAGTTATTATTTATTATAGAATAAGAGGCAAAGGAGGTGAAAGAATGACATTAAAAGTTGGAGATCAATTTGAGTCAGAATTAATCGTAGAAGAGAAGCATACCGCTGCAGCTTTTGGAAGTGGTAGTATATTTGTATTTTCAACACCTATGATGATTGGCCTTATGGAGAACGCAGCGCTAAAATGTGCTGGAGAGGGTTTGCCTGAGGGGCAGTCAACGGTCGGAACCTTTGTAAATGTGAAGCATTTGGCTGCTACACCTATGAATATGAAGGTTAGGGCAGTTGCGACGCTTACTGAAATTGATGGTAAAAAGTTAACGTTTCAGGTTGAAGCATATGACGAAAAGGAAAAAATCGGTGAAGGAACACATGGCAGATACGTCATCGATTCTGAAAAGTTCCTTAAGCGCGTCAATGAAAAGTAATTGACAGGAGGCTATATGAGAGAAATAAACGTGTCGAAAATTAGGGAAGCAGTAAAATCAATGTGTATGGATATGAATTACTACATTGGACCGGATATAAAAAAATCTTTCGAAGAGAATTATCAGAAGGAACCATCACCAATAGGTAAGGCGATTCTCTTGGATTTAATTGAGAACTCAAAAATAGCAGCTGAAAAACAAGTGCCAATTTGCCAAGATACAGGTATGATCGTGGCCTTCGTTGAAGTCGGTCAAGACGTTGCACTTGTTGGAGGTAATGTCACAGATGCGATTAACGAAGGGATAAGACAAGGTTATGGTGAAGGCTACTTGAGAAAATCAGTAGTTTCAGACCCTTTGATTAGACAAAATTCAAAAGACAATACACCAGGCATCGTATACTATGATATCGTAGAAGGCGATAAGGTTAAAATTAAACTTGCGGCAAAGGGCTTTGGTAGTGAAAATATGTCAAGGTCGAAAATGTTAAAACCTTCTGATGGCATTAAGGGTGTTGAAGCTTTTGTTGTAGAAACGGTTTCTTTAGCTGGCCCAAATCCATGTCCACCAATAGTTGTAGGTGTTGGTATAGGTGGTACAATTGATAAAGCTGCTCAAATTGCAAAAAAAGCCTTAATGCGTGACTTGGACTCAGTAAGTGAACACGATCACATAAAAGCGCTAGAGGAAAGACTGCTTGAACAAATTAATGCACTTGGTATTGGACCACAGGGATTGGGTGGGGCAACAACAGCCTTAGGTGTTAATGTCGAAATATATCCAACACATATAGCGGGTCTACCTGTGGTTGTGAACATTAACTGTCATGCATCAAGACATTTAGAGACTGTGATATAGGAGGCTGAAATGAGTAAAATTAGATTGACGACACCGCTTACAAATGATGTGGTAAATGGTTTAAAATCTGGAGACCAGGTTCTTATTTCGGGTATAATATACACAGGTAGAGATGCTGCTCACTTAAGACTAGTAAAATCAATAGAAAATGGAGAACCACTACCTTTTGATGTTGAAGGACAAATTATTTATTACGTAGGACCAGCGCCTGCAAAACCGGGTGAAGTGATTGGTTCTTGTGGCCCAACAACAAGTTACAGAATGGATGATTTAACTGTGCCTCTTTTAGAACTTGGTTTAAAAGGCATGATTGGAAAAGGTGCTAGGAACCAAACCGTAATCAAGGGCATGAAAGAACATCGTGCAATCTATTTTGCAGCGATTGGCGGAGCAGGTGCATTGATTGCCAACGCGGTTAAAGAAAGTACTGTAATTGCATATGAGGATTTGGGACCTGAGGCAATTCGAAGATTAGTGGTGGAAGAACTTCCTGCTATAGTCGTAATAGATGCAGATGGTGAAAATTTATATGAAACTGAAAGGGCTAAATACCAAAGGTAGTAGACTTTCAAACTAAAATTTGATATCTTTTTAACAAATAAAAATAGCAAAAAATGGATTTATAAATGGAGGTGCTTCAAATTGGTCCAACAATATTATAACAAGCACGCGAAGGAATTTATAAATAATACACTCAATGTGGATTTGAAACCAATATATGACAGATTTTTGCCATATTTATCGAATGGTCAGAAAATTCTGGATATTGGTTTTGGATCTGGAAGAGACAGCTTAGTTTTTTATAAGAAAGGATTTAAGGTCGTTTCGATTGATTTTGCAGAAGAGATCGTAACCAGGGGTAAAATTTTGTTAAGCAATGAAGTTTTACTGGTGGATGCTAGAAATATGCACTATCATAATGAATTCGATGCCATTTGGGCAAGTGCAGTTTTTCTACATTTCAAGGATTCAGAAATTTTGGAGACCTTAAACAATTGTGAAGCAGCGCTTAAATCTGAAGGGGTTATTTATCTATCTTTCAAATATGGAACAGAAGAAGTTTTTAGGCATGGGCGTTATTTTAATGACTTCAATGAAGAAAAATTTGGTCAAATTGCTTCTAAAGCTGATGGATTCAAGCTTTTAGAAATGTGGAAGACCGAAGATGCTCGAAGTGACCACTCAGGTCATTATTGGCTCAATATAATTTTACAAAAAAAATATTAAAAATAATTTAACTTTCAGATAACTTATGATATAATGTTATTAAGTTAACAAACTGCGCCAAACCAATATCCGGTGATTTCCCGTCATCGACACGTATTGATAACCCGGCATAGCATTTATTTTGCTATGTCTTTTTTATTGTCTGCATGCTCTCCGTAGCGAGAAGTAACCGCTTTTTTACCTATGAGGAGCACTAGGGGCAACTTAAGATTAGTTAACTAAAAATATTGAATGAGAAGGGGTATAAAGTTATGAGTTTTGACTACATGAAGTGGTTAATGGATCCATTTATTCTAATGTTTATTACCGTAGTTACTGGTCTCTTATTTGGGAAGATCAAATTTGGAAAATTTAATTTCGGTACATCAGGCGCTTTATTTACTGGACTTCCTATTGGTTGGTTTATGTTAAACTTTGCAAAAAAAGTTGGGGAAGACGAGAAAGCGTACAAATCAGCATCAGCATTAATAAAAGCTGGCGTTGTAGACAAAGGATTTTTTACTTTATTTTTGGTATTATTCGTAGTAGCGGTAGGCTTACTTGCTGCTAAAGACATCAATGTCGTTCTTAAAAAATACGGTGCAAAATTCATTATTATGGGCTTTGTAGTAACTTTAGTAGGTGCTGCTGCAACATATGGTATGACATTTGTTTTCAAGGGTCAAAATCCATATGAGATTTCAGGCGTTTACACGGGTGCATTAACAAGTTCACCAGGTCTTGCAGCTGCTATTGAAACAGCAACAAAAGACGCAAATGCAAAAGTGGCTAGATTTGATTCTATGTCAGCAGAAGAAAAAACAAAATTTGTTAAGATTTTAGATAAGGAATTAGATCCTGCAACAGTAACAACTTTATCGGATGAGCAAAAGACGCAATTCGTTAAAAACGCAGCGGCAGGAATCGGTGTTGGTCATGCGATCGGTTACCCATTCGGGGTATTAATCGTTATTATCGCAATGAACTTCTTCCCTAAAATCTTTAGAATAGATGTAGAGAAGGAAAAAATTGAGTTCACTAAAGAAATGGCTGAAGCTAGAGCGGGTAAAACTGGTAAAGAAATTCCAGAAGTTACTTTCGATATGATTGGTTTCGTATTTGCTTGTTTCTTTGGTTACACAATCGGATTAATTACTTTAGATTTAAGCTTCATCCACTTAGGTAAATTTAGCCTTGGTGCAACTGGTGGTGCTTTAATCGGTTCATTAATCTTAGGTTATATTGGTAAATTAGGTTTCATCAGCTTCAGAATGAACGGTAAAATCTTAGGCGTAATCAGAGAAGTTTCACTAGTATTCTTCCTTGCTATCGTTGGTTTAAGATATGGTTTCGCTGTTGTTGACGCATTAGCTGGTCCTGGTATCAACCTTGCAATCGTATCACTTGTTGTTGGTGTTATTGCTATGATGGTTGGTTACCTTATCGGAAGATATGTATTTAAAATCAACTGGATTATGCTTTCGGGTGCAATCTGTGGTGGTATGACTTCTACGCCAGGTCTTGGTGCTGCAGTTGAAGCTGTAGGTTCTGATGATCCAGCAGCAGGTTACGGTGCAACTTATCCATTCGCACTCCTTGGAATGGTAATATTCACGATTATTCTGCATTCTCTCCCTATGTAAGACAGTGAGTATGTGATATAATATGCTTAAAAGTGTCGAAAATAGGAGGACTTTCATGGAGACGAATGAAATTCTGATTACAGGTTACGCCAAACTTCCGCAAGGGATAACTGCGAAGGAACTGTACTCGGTGATAGCAGTTGGCTTGATTGTAGAGAAAAATTCAGGTGTGATTATCGATTCAGATTGCTCATTAGCGACCGCGCTTGCTAAAGATTTTGTCAAAAAAATCTTGGTGGGTACGAACATAAATGATGTAGAAGCTATTGAAAAAAAATTCAAAAAGTATTACTATGGTAGTGCAAGAAAAGCTATCATATCTGCTACAAAAACTTGTGCAGAAAAATATAAACAAATTTGTGAAAGTGGTGAAGACTACAACGAAGATTAGTTCGGTCACAAATTAAAAACAGAATATAGTCTAGAGGGTATTGATCCATTTTGCTAAGCGAGATAAAAAAACCTTTTATCTCAAGAAATTAGTAATATTTGAGCCAAATAGCCAATCTTTAATAAGATGGTTATTTGGCTTTTTTGTTTTCATAATGAATATAGTAGTAAGGACAGATTGTGCGATGTAAACACTCTGTCGAAAATATAACATCAAATTCTAAAATTTAGTATTGAGTAATATAGATATTCAAAAGTGATATCAATAAAATGAGATTAAGCTTAGGAGGCAATAAATATGATTAATGAGCGTATTAGAGGCGAAGCATTATTATCAAAGTTAACAACGGCTGAAGAGGCTGCAAAATTCATCAATGATGGAGACACAGTAGCAACTAGTGGATTCACACCTTCTGGATACCCTAAGGCTGTACCGCTCGCTTTGGCAGAACGCGCAAAAAATGGTGAAAAAGTAGAAATTACATTAATCACAGGAGCATCAGTTGGACCAGAGCTTGACGGTATATTGGCTGAAACTGGTGTTGTTAAAAGAAGATTTCCATATCAAACAAACAACAGCATGAGAAATGCAATCAATAATGGTAATGTAAATTATGCAGATATGCATTTAAGTCATGTGCCACAATATATTGACTACGGCTTTTTCGGAGATATTGATGTTGCAATCGTAGAAGCAATCGCAATTAATGCTGATGGTGGTATTATTCCTTCAACTTCTGTTGGTATTTCACCACAAGCTGTTAAAAATGCAAAGAAAGTCATCGTTGAAATCAACACTTCTCAATCAATGCATCTTGAAGGTGTTCATGATATATATATGACAAAAAAACCACCATTTAGAGAGCCAATTCCAATTACAAAATCAGGCGATCGTATCGGAACAACTTATATTCCATGTGATCCTGAGAAAATCGTTGCAATCGTTCAAACAGATATTACAGATAAAGTAAGACCGCTTGGTGCAATCGATGAAGATTCAAAGAAAATTTCACAACATATTATCAAATTCTTTGAAAACGAAGTTGCGGCAGGTAGATTACCGGAAAACCTATTGCCATTACAATCAGGTGTAGGCTCTGTAGCAAATGCAGTATTAGGTGGTTTAGTAGAATCAAGATTTACAGATCTTACTTGCTATACAGAAGTAATTCAAGATTCAATGTTCGATTTAATTGATGCGGGTAAAGTTACTGTGGCATCTGGAACATCTTTTACACCATCTGAAGAAGGTTTAAAAAGACTTAACGAAAACATGGCACATTACGCAAAATACTGTGTATTAAGACCAATGGAAATCAGTAATAATCCAGAAGTTGCAAGAAGATTAGGGGTAATCTCTATGAACACTGCAATTGAAATAGATATGTATGGACATGTTAACTCTACTAATATCATGGGCTCAAGAATGATGAATGGTCTTGGTGGATCTGGGGACTACACAAGAAATGCTTACATTTCTATCTTCACAACTGTTTCAACCGCTAAGAATGGGGATATATCTTCAATAGTGCCTATGGCTTCTCATGTTGACCATACTGAGCATGACGTTCAAGTGGTTGTAACTGAACAAGGTTTAGCTGACTTAAGAGGACTCTCGCCTAGAGAAAGAGCAAGAGCAATCATCGAAAACTGTGCGCACCCTGACTACAAGGGCATGTTACTTGATTATCTTGAAAGAGCTGAGCAAACAAAATTCAAACACGAAAGTCATCTCATGGATGAGGCGCTCTCTTGGCATGCAAGATTTCTTGCAACTGGCTCAATGAAGAAGTAAGTATTTTTAGTTAAAAGTGTGAAAAAGTATACAATTATACTTTGATAAAAACAATGAAATTTGACATGATTTATGGTATTCTTATAGAGGTTAATGCCATATTGCGGTCATGATAAGGAGGATTTTAAAAGATGTTTAACAAGGATCAAATTTCGATTTTAAAAGAAGCAGTAGAGAAAGAAAATGCGAAAACGCAAGAAAGCTTGCAAAAACGTCCTGAGCGTAGAACAGAATTTACAACAGGATCTGGTACGCCGGTACAAAGATACTACACACCAGCAGACATTGAAGATATGGATTACATGAACGACTTAGGACTTCCAGGTCAGTTCCCATTCACTCGTGGTGTTCAAAACACTATGTACAGAGGTAAATTCTGGACAATGAGAATGTACGCAGGTTTTGCTACAGCTGCTGAATCAAACCAAAGATATAAATATCTTGTAGAGCAAGGTTCAAGTGGATTATCAGTAGCATTTGACCTTCCAACTCAAATTGGTTATGACTCAGACCACTCTTTATCAGAAGGTGAAGTTGGTAAAGTTGGTGTTGCAATTGACTCATTAGCAGATATGGAAATCTTATTTGATGGTATTCCACTAGATAAAGTTTCTACTTCAATGACAATCAATGCACCTGCATCAGTATTACTTGCAATGTACATCGCTGTTGCAGAAAAGCAAGGTGTTTCTTCAGATAAATTAAGAGGAACAATTCAAAATGATATCTTAAAAGAGTACATCGCTAGAGGTACTTACATCTTCCCAACAGAGCCATCAATGAGATTAATCACAGATATCTTTGAATTCTGTTCAAAAGACGTTCCATTATGGAATACAATTTCTATCTCTGGTTACCATATTAGAGAAGCGGGTTCTACTGCAGCTCAAGAAGTTGGTTTCACATTAGCAGATGGTATTGCATACGTAGAAGCAGCAATTAAAGCTGGTCTTGATGTAGATACTTTCGCACCTAGATTATCATTCTTCTTCAATGCACATAATGACTTATTAGAAGAAGTTTCTAAATACAGAGCGGCTAGAAGATTATGGGCTAAAATCATGAAAGAAAGATTTGGCGCTAAAAGTCCTAAGTCAATGGCACTTAAGTTCCATACACAAACAGGTGGTTCTACATTAACAGCGCAACAACCAGATAACAACATCGTTAGAGTTGCTGTTCAAACACTTGCTGCTGTACTTGGTGGCACGCAATCACTTCATACTAACTCTAAAGATGAGGCGCTTGCTTTACCAACTGAAGCATCAGTAAGAGTAGCACTTAGAACACAACAAATCATCGCTAACGAAAGTGGTGTTACTGATGTAGTAGATCCATTAGCTGGTTCTTACTATATTGAAGCACTTACTAAGCAAATCGAAGATCAAGCGATGGCGTACATCAAGAAAATTGATGAAATCGGTGGCGCACCTAAAGCAATCGATATGGGTTACATCCAACAAGAAATCATGGATGCTTCTTACAACTACCAAAAGAATGTTGAGAGCGGAGATATTATCGTTGTTGGTATGAACAAATACCAAATCGAAGAAGAAGCTCCAAAAGGCTTACTCAGAGTTGACCCTTCAGTTGGTGAAATGCAAAAAGCTAACCTTGCTAAGTTAAGAGCAGAAAGAGACAACGCTAAAGTTGAAGCGACACTTACTGCACTTAGAGCAGCATGTGAAGGTACTGATAACGTTATGCCATTTATCTTAGATGCAGTAAGAGTTTATGCAACATTAGGTGAAATCTGTGGCGTTATGAGAGAAGTATTTGGTGAATACCAACAATCAGTAAATCTTTAATTTTGATGGATATTTAGGAGGATTACAATGGATAGACCAATTAGAGTTTTAGTTGCTAAACCAGGTTTAGATGGACATGATAGAGGCGCAAAAGTTATCGCTAGAGCATTAAGAGATGCAGGTATGGAAGTTATTTATACAGGACTTCGTCAAACACCAGAGCAAATCGTAAACGCAGCAATTCAAGAAGATGTTGACTGTATCGCATTAAGTATCTTATCTGGTGCACACAATACTTTATTACCAAAAGTTGCAGCACTTGTTAAATCAGAAAACGCTGAAGATATTTTAATCATCGGTGGTGGTGTAATTCCGGATGAAGATATTCCAGGATTAAAAGAGAATGGTATTGCTGAAGTGTTTACTCCAGGAACACCTACTCAAGTTACAATTGACTATATCAGAGCAAACATCAAAAGAGCATAGTTTAAAAAGTCAGTGAGGTGGCAACACCTCACTGAACTTAAACATCTATATAATAGTAGACATTCATCAAACGATAAAAGATATAGGAGTCACTATGGATATCGAGAAACGCATATTAGAGAAAGACAAAAGAGCTGCTGCTAGGTTGATTACACTTATAGAAAATAAAGACCAAGAGGCTTTAGAAATTCTTAAAAGACTGTATTCTAAAAGTGGTAATGCTTATATTGTAGGCATCACTGGTCCGCCAGGTGCAGGAAAGAGTACTCTAACAGACAAACTCGTAAAAGCTTTGCGAAAGCAAGGTAAAACCGTTGCAATCATTGCCGTTGATCCTACTTCTCCTTTTACAGGTGGTGCGATTTTAGGCGACCGTGTAAGAATGAATGATCTAAACACAGATCCCGGAGTGTTCATCAGAAGTATGGGCGCTAGAGGGCATCTTGGCGGTATATCTGAAGCGACGAGTGCAGCAGTTAAAGTTTTAGATATCTATGGATCGGACTATATATTTGTCGAAACTGTTGGCGTTGGTCAATCAGAGATAGATATTGTTAAAAACTGCGATACGACCTTAATGGTTATGGTACCGGGTTTAGGAGATGATATTCAGGCAATTAAAGCAGGCGTCATGGAAATTGGAGATGTTTTTGCAGTCAACAAGTCAGACCGTGATGGGGCTAAGAGAACGGCTAGAGAAATAGACATGATGCTTGACTTCAACAAAGATGCTGAGTGGAGACCACCAGTAAAGATGGTAGTTGCTGTTGAAAATCAGGGTGTAGAGGAACTTTTAGAAGCAATCCATGAGCATAAGGCTTATATGGTTACTAGCGGAAAGTACGAAAAACGCAGAACTGAAAACGCAAAGAGCGAAGTGGTAGAACTTGTAAAAGAACGGGTTGAAGAAGCAATTCTAAACAAATCAAATCGAGAAGATCATCTTGATTTGTACTCTGAAAAAATCGCTAAGCGTCAAATGGATCCTTATACTGTTGTGGAAGAAATCTTGGGAAAAATGGACGTTTTATTAAAATAGTGAACATTTTATAGTGTTTTCCTTAAATACGCTAAAAATGATTCCTGATATATTAAAATAACAATGAAGCATTCTCGTTTGCATTTGACATCTGCAAATGACTAAATAAGAGAAAAATAAAAATGGCATCATTTTTAATTAGATAAAGTCGCAAACACTTATTTTAAATAAGGGATATGTAGAAAAGTATTTAATTAATTCGTTTACAAAAAACGAAGATGTTGTTAAAATCAACTTATCTAAACGGAGGGTTTTTATGAAAGCTTTGAAAGTAGATCACATTGGCATTGCAGTTAAAAACTTAGATGAAACAATCAAGTTTTATCAAGATGTATTAGGTCTTGAATTACAAGGTACAGAAGTCGTTGAAGAGCAAAAAGTTAGAGTTGCTTTTTTACCAGTAGGTGACACAGAAGTAGAGTTATTAGAATCGACTTCAGAAGATGGTCCAATTGCGAAATTCATCGAAAAAAATGGTGAAGGCGTACAACATATTGCATTCAAAGTAGAAAATATTGAAGAAGCAATTGAGTATATGCAATCAAAAGGGATGAAAATGATCGACGAAAAGCCAAGATATGGCGCAGGCGGTGCTAAAATAGCATTCGTTCATCCTAAGAGTTCACACAGAGTTTTAGTTGAATTAAGCGAAAGAAAATAAATCACAACTTGGAGGTTTTGAAATGTCTATCAATAAATTAGATGATTTAAGACAACGAAAAGCTAAAATTCTAGCTGGCGGTGGTGCTAAACGTATTGATAAGCAACACGAAGCAGGTAAATTAACTGCTCGCGAGAGATTAGACTTACTTTTCGATGAAGGTACTTTTGTTGAATTAGATGCATACGTAAAACACAGATGTACTAATTTCGGTATGGAAAAAGTAGACGCACCTGCTGAGGGCGTTGTAATCGGCTACGGTAAAGTAGACGGAAGACTTGTATATGCATACTCACAAGACTTTACAGTTGTGGGTGGTTCACTTGGTGAAATGCATGCAGCAAAAATTTGTAAAGCAATGGATAATGCTATGAAAGTTGGCGCGCCAATCGTTGGTCTTAACGATTCAGGTGGTGCTAGAATTCAAGAAGCTGTAGACGCTTTATCAGGATATGGTAAAATCTTCTACAAAAACACTTTAGCTTCAGGTGTTATTCCACAAATCACAGCTATCATGGGACCTTGTGCAGGTGGTGCAGTTTATTCACCAGCTTTAACAGACTTTATCTTCATGGTAGACAAAACGTCACAAATGTTCATCACTGGTCCACAAGTTATTAAAACAGTAACTGGGGAAGAAGTTACTGCAGAAGCACTTGGTGGTGCAATGACTCACAACTCTGTAAGTGGTGTTGCTCAATTTATTGCAAACAATGATGAAGAATGTATTCTCGAAATTAGAAGATTATTAAGCTTCTTACCATCAAACAATATGGAGACTGCTCCTGTATACGGTTGTGATCACGATGTCAATGAAATCATTGAATCATTAAATGATCTTATGCCAGATAATCCAAATAAGCCTTATGATATGTTCGATATCATAAAAGCAATCGTGGATAACGGTGATTATTTAGAATATCAACCATACTTCGCTAAAAACATTATTACTTGTTTCGCAAGAATCAATGGTCAATCTGTTGGTATTATTGCAAATCAACCTAAGTTCTTAGCTGGATGTTTAGATGTAAGCGCTTCAGATAAATCTGCTAGATTCATTAGAACTTGTGATGCGTTTAATATTCCTTTATTAAACATCATTGACGTTCCAGGATTCTTACCAGGTACTGAGCAAGAGTATGGTGGTATCATCAGACATGGCGCTAAAATGCTTTACGCTTATTCTGAAGCTACTGTACCTAAAGTATCATTGATCGTTAGAAAAGCATACGGCGGTTCATACCTAGCAATGTGTTCTAAAGACTTAGGCGCAGACCTAGTATTAGCATGGCCAACAGCAGAGATCGCAGTAATGGGACCTCAAGGTGCTGCTAACATCATCTTCAGAGGCGAAATTAAAGACGCCAAAGATCCTGTAGCAACAAGAGCAAGAGTTATTCAAGAATACACAGATGAATTTGCAACACCATATAAAGCGGCTGAAAGAGGCTTTGTGGATGATGTTATTGAACCATCAGCTTCAAGACCAAGACTTGCAGATGCATTCGACATGTTAGCATCTAAGAGAGAAAGTAGACCAGCTAAGAAACATGGCAATATTCCTTTATAATAAAAAAGAGGTGAAAAGATGCAAATTTTAGAAAATTTTAAGCATGCTGGAACCTTTGCACAAATGTCTTTAGGCGATAAAATGATCGCAACTATGTATGTTATCTTACTTGGAATGGGTATTACCTTCGTCGCATTAATTTTGATTTGGGCAATCACTGCACTTATGTCAAGAATCATCAAATCAATTGAAGGTGGCAACAAACCAGCGGTAACGAAAGTTGAACAACCTAAAGCGCCAGTTGCACCAGCAGCAGTGGTTCAAAACGAAGAAGATGATGAAGAATTAATCGCAGTCATCACGGCAGCCATTGCAGCTTCACTTAACACATCAATGCACAATATCGTTGTAACGAACATAACACGTGTAAACGATTCAACACCAGTATGGGGACGTGCAGGTAGAAGCGACGTTATGAATTCAAGATTTTAATAGCTCAATATGAACATTAATATTTAATGGAGGATTCTTATTTATGAAAAAGTTTAATATCACCGTGAATGGTAAATCATA
This sequence comes from Fusibacter sp., assembly GCF_057447755.1. Taxonomy (NCBI): domain Bacteria; kingdom Bacillati; phylum Bacillota; class Clostridia; order Eubacteriales; family Fusibacteraceae; genus Fusibacter; species Fusibacter sp. Next base: position 16,122 of record NZ_JBVBZF010000041.1, read on the forward strand.
TGAAGTAGATGTAGAAGAAGTAGGCGGCGTAAGCACACCTGCACCAAGACCAGTACAAAGAGCAGCGGCTCCAGCTCCAGCAGCGGCGCCAGCAGCACCAAAGGCAGCTCCAGCTCCAGCAGCAGCACCAGCAGCACCAGCGGGTGGAAGTTCAATTTCTGCTCCAATGCCAGGTACTGTACTTGATATCAAAGTAGCAGTAGGCGATGCTGTAAATTCAGGAGATGTTCTTTTAATTCTTGAAGCAATGAAAATGGAAAACGAAATTATGGCACCAGGTGCTGGTAAAATCGTTTCAATCAATACAACTAAAGGTGCATCAGTAAATTCAGGGGATGTATTAATTGTTATTGGATAATATCCAAAAATAGTTAATTGAAAGGAGATGCACTATGATTCAAACGATAAAAGATTTTTATATGAGTACAGGCTTTAGTGCAATCACTTGGGGTCAAACAGCAATGATTTGTGTTTCTTTTGTGCTGATGTACTTGGCAATTAAAAAGGGATTTGAACCATTACTACTTGTACCAATCGCTTTTGGAATGTTCTTAACAAACTTGCCGCTAGCAGGTTTAATGGCACCACCAGTTGGACATGATCAACCAGGTGGCTTGCTATACTACCTATACCAAGGTGACCATTTAGGAATATTCCCACCACTAATCTTTTTAGGGGTAGGGGCGATGACGGACTTTGGTCCATTGATTGCAAATCCAAAATCATTATTACTTGGCGCAGCAGCGCAGTTTGGTATATTCATCACATTCCTTGGTGCGATTGCATCAGGCTTATTTACACCACCTGAAGCAGCATCAATCGGTATCATCGGTGGTGCGGATGGTCCAACAGCGATCTTCTTATCTTCAAAGCTTGCACCACACTTAATGGGTTCGATTGCAGTAGCAGCCTACTCATACATGGCACTTGTACCAGTAATTCAGCCGCCAATCATGAAGCTTTTAACAAGTAAAGAAGAACGTGTTATCAAAATGAACCAGCTTAGAAATGTATCAAGACTTGAGAAATTACTATTCCCAATCCTTGTAACATTAGTTGTATCAATGATCGTACCACCAGCAGCAGCCCTAATTGGTATGCTTATGCTTGGTAACTTATTCAAGGAATCAGGTGTGGTTGGTCGTTTAACAGATACAGCACAAAACGCAATGATGAACATCGTAACGATCTTCCTCGGCGTAACAGTTGGTGCAACAGCAACAGCAGAAGCGTTTTTAAACGTACAAACACTTGCAATCGTTTGTCTTGGTGTTGTGGC
>NZ_JBVBZF010000042.1:0-17203 GCF_057447755.1 Fusibacter sp.
AGCTTATTAATTGAAATATTATTACTTAAAAATCTTAGAAGGGAAAGTCAAAGTATTAGATTAAGGTCTATTTTTTTTGTGGATCTCCTAAGTGGTTTAGAATGGCTTTTGTTTTTTAGTTTGATCATAAAGGCATTGACACAAGAAATGTCTTTTTATAATGCCACAATAGAATGCTCAACCTTTTTCTTTATTACAGTAGTCTCACTCTTTCTTATTCCTAAAGCGATACGAGATAAAACCCTAATTAACTTGAAGTACACTTTGATTGTACTGGGCCTATTTTTGAGTATAGACCGTATTTTAATAGGGCTCCCGCTGGATAGTGTCATCCGAATATTTTATGTGACTAGGACGTTCAGTGTGGCAAGGTCCAATTTGAGTATTTTGATGTTTGTCGCGTGGATAATCAATGTAGAATATGTTAAAAAACAGCTCGTAATAGATAAGGAATAAATGTTATAATAAGAGGGCTAATGAACAAATATAGTATTAAAGTGCAGGAGGCTTAATTGATGAAAATAGCAATAGTAGGTGCTGGTGCAGGTGGCTCTAAATTAATTGATTTATTTCAAAAAATGCCACAGGTAGAAATTAGAACGGTTGTTGATCGAAATCAGCAATCCCAAGGAATTGCCCTTGCAAGGAAGTTTGGCATTAATTGCGTAACAGATTTAGGCCTAATACCTGAAGATGTTGAAATTGTTATTGAAGCAACAGGCAATTCAAATGTTCTAAACGAATTGTTTGAGAAATATAAGGGGAAGAAGAGAATTATTCAGTCTGACGTGGCAGCACTCTTAATGACAGTTGTGGACCAACAGGCAGAGACGACAAAGAGACTAAATTATCAGCTTGAACAAATTACAGAAACAAGTGAAAAGCTCAACAAGGATATGGATTATATCGTCTCTGTAACGCGTGAGCTTTTAGTCATCAATCAGCAGCTTGTTAATGCTTCAGAGGAATCAAAAAAGTTCATTTTACAAACCGATGAAATGACAAAGGCTGTTAACAAGATTACGCAACAAATAAAAATTTTGGGACTTAATGCTAACATTGAAGCTGCAAGAGCAGGAGAACATGGTAAAGGCTTTTCAGTCGTTGCAACAGAAGTTCAAAAGATGTCTGATACAACAAGTGAGTTCGCTAGACAAATTGCAGAACTGCTTCAATCTCTTGGACTTGAGAATGAGCGTATAACAAGTGAAATTTCCAAGCTAGATCATATTGCATCTGAACAAGAGAAAACAACAGATCATATGAAGAATATTGTCAATATTTTAAAATCAATTTAAGCAGTTATTTGACCTAACGATCTTTTCACAAATGATTGTTAGGTTTTTTTATCAAAGGAGGACCTTAGGATGCAATATAGGGAAGTCAAATCAACGCATGAAAAGGTTTCTATTCTCGGTTATGGTGGCATGCGATTTCCTCTTATCGCAGGAAAGATTGATGAGCAAAAGGCCACAGCACAACTAAAAAGAGCCATAGAACAAGGCGTAAATTATATTGATACAGCCTATTTTTATCATGGTGGGCAAAGTGAAGCTTTTTTAGGAAAGTTTTTGAGCACAGGTTATCGTGATAAAGTAAAAATTGCCACGAAAATGCCACCATGGTCAGTGAACAACAAGGGGGATATGACCCTAATTTTTGAAGATCAAAGAAGAAAGTTAAAAGTGGACACCATTGACTATTATCTTTTGCACGCACTCAATCGAGAAACCTGGCATAAATTTAAGACCTTAGATGCCCTGACTTTTTTAGGGGATTTGAAGGCATCTGGTAAAATTAAAAATGTCGGTTTTTCTTTTCATGGAGATCGAATGCTCTTTAAAGATATAATTGACGCATATCCATGGGATTTTTGTCAGATTCAATATAATTTTTTGGATGATCTCAATCAAGCCGGTAGGGAAGGCTTAGAATATGCAGCCTCGAAAGAGATTGCAGTCTTTGTCATGGAACCCCTAAGAGGTGGAAGTCTTGTTCGAAATATACCAGAACAAGTCATGAGACAATATGAAGCATATAGCCTTGAAAGAACGCCTGTAGAATGGGCACTTAGATGGATATGGAATCAACCCGGGGTTACAATGATTCTCTCAGGAATGACTGAGGACCAGCATTTAGAAGATAATTTAATATATGCAAACCGATCTGGTATTAACATTATGAGTGACGAGGAACTGAAGGTCATTGATAGGGTAAAGCAAGTTTATCATGATTTACTCAAAGTACCTTGTACTGGCTGTCAGTACTGTATGCCATGTCCTTTTGGTGTGGATATCCCTCGGTGTTTTGATCTTTATAACTCTAAATTTCTATTAAATCAAAAAAACATGAAGGGGTTTTACTGGCTTCAGCTTGGTGGTGCAAATGGTCAACCTTCATATGCCTCCTTATGTAAAAGGTGTGGTAAATGTCTAGATCATTGCCCACAATCCATAGACATTCCCAAAAGACTGGATGAAGTTAAGGCCTATATGGAGTCTCCTTTGATGAAACCAGCAATTGCAAGTATAAAATTACTCTTAAAAATCCAGAAGTTTTTTGCAAAACCAGGTCAAAATTTGTAAATATTCACAAATGGTATTTCCTGTGATATTGGTTATAATTAATATTCAATGCCCGTAAAAGGGGTACATTATAATTAATAAGACCAGAATTGAGGTATTTATGAAAAAGATTAAACACTATATATTATTGAGTAGGGAAGCAATGCTTTTCGATTCGCCACTCTATATAATAAAGAGTTTCTTAGCGGTCATGACAGCTTATTTGTTATTCAGCAAGCATTCAATTATTGGTAAGGACATGATTTCCCTCCTCTTTGGGATGATGCTTACATTAGAACCTGTAAACGTCTCAGGTCTAAAAAGTGGCCTTGCCCAGGTTAAGGCATCTTGGCTTGGAGGCGTTACCACAGCAATTGTTGTGGCAGTTTTTGGAATCAATTGGGTGACGATTCCCTTTGCGGTAGCTGTGACCATCTATATCTCTCTCATTGGAAACTGGAAAGAAATTTCACCAGTTGCTATTTTCACAGCCATTTACATGACACAATATGTTCAGTTTGATTCAGCGGGTTCTCCTAGCGTTCTTTTGACCTTAAGGCTTAGATTACTGGCCCTCACAGCGGGCATATTGATTGCTGTTTTTTACAACTATATTTTTTCAAGATTTTTTTACAAAAAAATGATGCATAAAAGATTGACCTATGTTTTAGAAAAGATGCTCTTTTTTTTAAAGGCTTATAAGCGTGAGAAGGGGTATGAGGGTTTAAACCAAATTAAAAATGAAGCCATGATTCTTTTTAAAGATATTGATTTTATATTCAATCATATTTCTGAAAAAGCGCTTGGTTATGACAATCAGGTCTTCCTAATGACAGAAATAAAGAATTTAAACCACTATATTATAGAGATGATACTTTTTACATTGAATACAGACCTTGAAAAATTAGATGTAGACCATGTTATTATAGCTTACGATCGATTAATGAACACTCATGAAAATTTGCTAAAAACAGATCAAAATGGTAATATAAATATAAGAGACTTGGGTATAAATAAAGAATATTACATTAAGATTCAAATAAAGACAATTCAAAATATAGAAAGCGCAATTAAAAATAGCGCTGTTGTCAAGTGAGGAGGCAATTGAATGATTTGGGATGAAAGTTTGGCAGTAGGACATGAAGTAATTGACAGTCAGCATAAGCAGTTATTTGGCTTGGCGACACAACTTGAAACCTTGTTCGAATCCTTTAGTGAAACCGATTATGATTATGATGAAATTATCAGAATTATTGTGAAGCTTCATCTGTATACGATATATCACTTCGAAACAGAAGAGAAAATTTTAGAGGAAATTAATTTTCCTGGCCTGATTCTGCATAAAAAAGAACATCAAGCCTTTATTAATTTTCTTGAACGCATGAAGCCAAATCAAATTGAGACAGATCGTTATCAGACACTGCTAGACTTATTGGCATTTGTAGTTAATTGGATCATGTCGCATGTAAAGGGAACGGATTCGACCTATATTGAATATCTTCCCAAACAAATTGAAGAATAAAAAATCAAGCCAATGGAACATGTTGATCCATTGGCTTTTTATTGTAAACAACAAAATTTGAGCCAAAAGCTGTGATGAGGCGTGTTCAACCTCAAACAGCGTCAGCTGCTGCAAAACAAGGTCTTGGCGTTAAGTGTTGCTTGAAGTATATAGAATTTTTTTAATCCAGGGACTTGAAGTACCAAAAATGGCTGTTAAAGTCGCCTACATGATGAGGCATGAAAATCCCGTCATGCTTGAGCTGGGTTCCGTGAATTGTAAGAATTTCTTGTGGCATTGGGCCAAAGGCTGAAGAGGTGATCAGGGTATAAGTTTGATCTGAATCAGCATAAGGACATTTAATTTTTTGCATTGGCATATTTGCAACTTTATAAGGTCTATAAGCAAACAGTAAAATTTCATTTGACCTGTGATTGATAAAACACCAAGAGGTGATTGCATTGTCAAACGGACTTGATATTCTATAAAATATGCCATTCTGAATTAATTGTCGATGCAGCTTATAAAAGTCAACATATGCTGCCAATGCCTCAAGCTCTTCTTTATTAAGCAGGTTGAGATCGAGTTCCATGCCAAAATTCCCACTCATGGCAACCATTGCCCGGAAAGACAGGGGGGTAATCCTACCGGTTTGGTGGTTAGGAACAGCTGAAATATGAGCGCCCATAGTGATAATAGGGTATGCCAATGACGTGGCATACTGGATTTTTAGTCTTGCCACAGCGTCTGTATTATCACTTGTCCAGTTTTGTGGCATATAGCGCAGAATGCCTAAATCATAACGACCTCCGCCACCAGAGCAGCCTTCAAACAAGATGTTGGGAAAGGCTTTGGTAAGCCTATCAAGTAGTTGATATAAACCTAAATAGTAGCGATGCTCGACCTCTCCCTGTCTAAACATCTTAGAATATACTTCTGTCATATTGCGATTCATATCCCATTTTACATATGAAATAGGTGCTTTGTTAAAGAGTTCAGTCAAGGTATCAAAGAGATAATCACAAACTTCTTTTTTAGACAAGTCTAGGACCAATTGATTTCGGCCTTCGGTTAAGGGTCTGCCAGGTGCTTGAAGACAAAAATCACTTTGTCCATCAAAAAGTTTGGATTGTCTTGAAATCATTTCAGGCTCTACCCAAAGTCCAAAAGCCAGATTGTGCATATTTGCGTAGTCACTGAGTCCTTTGATCCCATTTGGAAGCTTCGATTGGTTCTCAAACCAATCACCAAGACTGGTTCGATCATCGTTGCGTTCTCCAAACCAACCGTCATCTAGGACAAAGAGCTCAGCGCCAATTTTTTCTGCATGATCCATGAGATTTTGAATCTTTTCTTCGTTGAAGTCAAAATAGGTTGCTTCCCAGTTGTTTATCAATATGGGTCTTGGTTCATTAGCCTGTTTAGGACTTAGTATATTTTGCTTAATAAATTTGTGGAAATTTTGACTCATTTGATTTAGCCCCTTCTGGCTATAAGTTAAAATGAGTTCAGGGGATTCAAAAACCGCATCGGGTTTAAGTGTCCATGAAAAATTAAAGGGGTTTAATCCAGAGACGATTCGCAATTGATCATATGGGCTTACTTCAAGAACATGTTTAAAACTACCACTATATATGAGGTTTATCCCATAACATTCGCCAATATGCTCGGTCGTGTTAGGGGATACCAGTGCGATGAATGGATTCTGATGGTGGCCTGAAGCCCCTCTTTTGCTTTCTATGATATGTGTGGTTTTAGAAATCGGCACTCTTATGATGTCTCGTTCTCTTGCCCATGCACCATAGAGGTGTATCAAGTCAAAGTCGGAGGTTTGGAAATCAATATGACCACTTGCCAATGCTAGAATGTTGATGCTTTCTCTACTGCCATTAATGAACTTTGTAGAGCGTACGATGACATCAGAATGTGGAAAAACAGTGTAATAAAGCATGACCCTACAGCCTGATAAAGCGTCTTTCAGATTGATGATTAGTGTTTGAGCGAAGTCATCTTCTTGGGCATAAGAAGATGGAAGGCTTTGAAGTGTCGCTTTACCAGGGACAACAAGAAAGTCTTCGTAAACAAAATCAGTGACCTTACTGCCATTTTCAAATTCAACTTGAATCGAAGGTGTCCTAAAATCACTATTGCCGAAGCTCGAAAACTCAAGCGGCAGTGTATCTAAAGAATAAGTCTTATTATCAAAGTTTGGATTAGGCGAGAAACTGTTAAAATCCTCTGGGATAAATCCATAAGTCAGTTTGGCCTTTGGACCGTAATAAAGATGAACTGGGTAGCGCTCGTCCCATATTTCAATTGCATAGGTTGTATGGTCAGTATTCAGTGTAAAAATTTTACGTGAAGCATCGAATGAGATGTTCATATAACCTCCAGAGTTTAATATTTATTTAATAGCACCACCTATTGTCATGGCCTTTTCAACTTGATTTGAAAAGAAGATATAGAGGATCACTGTTGGCAAGCTGGCAATAATCATGGCAGCGCCCATTGCACCCCAATCTGTGGTGAACTGGCCTTGGAAGAACAATAAGCCAAGTGGAAGTGTTTTAAGGGCGTCATCGGTAATGAGGATAAGTGCTATGGGAAACTCGTTCCATGCTTGTAAAAAAGTGAAGATAATTAAAGTGGAAATCGCTGGTTTTAAATTCGGTACAATAATTTTGAAAAAGGTTGTAAAAATGCCTGCGCCATCTAAGAAAGCAGCTTCTTCAAGCTCAATGGGAATGCTGCGTAAAAAACCATAGAATACCATACTTGAAAAGGCTATGTTAAAGGCTGTATAAGGCAAGATTAAAGTCAAATAATTGTTGGTGAGATGTAGGTTCTTAACCAATACTGCCAGCGGAATTAAGATAGATTGTACAGGGATGAACATACCAAGTGACACAAAGATTCTAACAAAGGTTTGGCCCCTCCATTGCATCCTTGATGTTGCATATGAAAACATCAGAGAGATGAATATTGTCAGTGCAACAGTTCCAAGCGAGACGATCACACTGTTTAAAAAATATTTGGGAACATTGTATTCTGAAAGTGCCCTGGTGTAGTTAATCCACTGAAGATTGGTTGGAAAACCAAAGGGGTTTGTAACAAAAATCTCTTCGTTTGACTTCAGGGAATAGAAGAGCATCCAAACAATTGGATATAGTGAAATAAGCGCATAGAGCCACAAGAAAATTGTAAACAGCAAATTATGAGACTTATTTTTTTTAGGTAAGCGTAATTGCATTGTCATATTGTCCTCCTAGTAGGTGATGCGTTCACGGGCAACCAGTTTGTTGATTACCAATGTCGCCACGAGACATTCGATAACTAAAAAGGCAGCAGCAGCCATGCCATAGCCGTATTCATAAGACCTAAAGGCTGATGAGTACATCATGTAGGTTAGCGTATAGGTTGATGTACCCGGGCCACCACCGGTCATGATGAACATATTTGTAAAGGCATTTAAACCACCTGTAATGGATAGAATTAAACAAAACTTATAGGTCTCAGAAAGTAGTGGAATTGTCACCTTTCGATGGGCAGTTATAGTGGATGCACCGTCGATTTGAGCGGCTTCATAGTAATCTTTAGGAATTGATTTAATGCCCGCCAATAAGAGGGCAAAATGATAGCCCATATATTGCCAAGCGTTGACGAAGGCGATGACATATATAGATTTATGTCGATCACTGAGCCAATCTTGGGCATAATCCATGTGGAGGACTTCAAATAGTTTGTTGAGCATGCCGTATTCTGAATTAAATACCGATAACCAGAGCTGACAAACCACTGTAATAGACAGAACAACGGGTAAGAAGTAGGCAACTCTGAAAAAATTTCTGCCTCTTATTTTTATATTTGAAACAGCAATAGCAAGTACTGTGGCAATCGTAATTTGGAATAAGGTTATAAAGATTGCAAAAATAAGGCCGTTTTTAATAGAAGTATAAAATACCGTATCATCGAATAAGCGTTTGTAGTTATCTAAGCCAATAAATTTTCCTGTGGAAAGACCGTTCCAAGCATAAAAGCTCTTAAAAAACATTTGGCTTAAGGGATAAAAGACCATGATCAGGAATAGAATTAATGCTGGGGCAACAAAAATAGCAATTGCTTTTTTGTTTGCAAAATAGCGCTTCATAAAGCCTCCTCAAAAATAACTGACGCCTCAATGGGCGCCAGTTGAAGTGATTATAGTTAAGATAAGTCAGATTGAATTAATTTTGACTCTTAATTCTTTCAAGTGATTTATTCATTTCAGTGATAAATTCTTCCGCTGAATAATCAGGTGTTAATAAGAATTGCGATTGGTCTTCAATCAATACTTTAAATTGAGGATTAGTAAGGCCCCATGCAAATGAAGTTGTGCTCGTAATTTCTGGAAGTGCGTCTGATAATTTTTCCATCATTGGTGGGTATGGATTAATCGGTTCAAGAGAAGGATCAATCTTAACTGCTAATAGTGGGTTTGCACGGTAAAGGTGTTTTGCTTCACAGTACTTTTCCGATAAGAAGGCAGCAACCTCAGCAGCAAGTGCTTGATGCTCTGAATATGGTGAAACGGCATAGCCACCAGGTGCACCACCGCCTGCAAATGCCATTTTAGCACTTGGGTTTTCACTGAAAGTAGGGTAGAACATCCAATCAACATTATCGCCTAATTTCTCTGTAGAAGCTGCAATTTCCCATTGTCCATTGATGAACATTGCTGCTTTTCCCTCGTAGAAAAGTGCCGCTGCTTGATCGTAGTTCATGTTGGTTGCGCCGTCAGCTAGAAGGCCAATTTCAACAAGGTGGTGTAATCTTTCAGCTGCTTTTACATAAGCGTCTTCTGTTGCCATACCTTCGCCTTTGTCGAGTTTTTTGATACCTTGTGGTTCAAGTCTAGTCGCAAAAACATCAAAGAGTGATGTTGTGATCCATTTTTCTTTTGCGAAAATTGAAAGGGGTACAATGTCATTTTCGTTAAAGATTTTAACAGCAGCTTCAAGTTCTTCGTAAGTTTCTGGCACCTTGACATTGTATTGCTCGAAAAGTGCTTTATTGTAGTAAATTAAAACGAGTTCGTTGCCTGCATATGGAAAGGCATAAGCATGTCCGTCTTCATTCCAAAGTAGATTTTGTGCACTTTGATGGACCTTGTCACCAAAGCCAGTGCTTTTTACATAATCATCTAAAACAAGAATGTTACCTGATTCCTTAAAGGTTTCAATTTGTGATGCACCAATTTGAAAGATATCTGGCAAGTTTCCTGTAGCAGCATATGATTGTAATTTTTGACCGTCATCTTGTGCTTGAATATCTAAATCAAGCTTCACATTTGGATAAGCCTTAGCAAGTTCTTGTACGGCATAATCATAAGGTACTTTCGTATCTTCGTCTGCGTATTGAGCGTAGATTTTTAATGTGATGGTTTCATCTGTAGCTTCTACAGTTTCACCTTGAGTTGTTTCTGATGTTGTTGCCGGTGCTTCTTCAGTACTTGTGCAACCTGCAAACATAAAAGTCATCATCATTAAAATGAGTAGAAGTGATAATGTCTTCTTTAAATTTTGAGTAAACATTTTAATCCCCCTAAATTGTATTTCGGTCTAAACCGTAACTTTAGTTTAGATAAAAAACGTCCCAATGAGAATGGAATATTCGATACAAATTTGTACTATTCAATTTTATTAAGTAAATATTTACTCTTTATATCATCCTAAATTTTGAACTGACTTGGAGAAATACCATAATATTTTTTAAAGGCACGACTAAAATACCCCGCATCATTATAGCCAATTAATTCAGCGACATCACTTAATTTTATATTACCTGAAGCCATGAGAGCCTTGGCTTTAGTCATTCTGATATCTGTGATATATTCAGTAATCGTATAGCCTGTTTCGGTCTTAAACATCTTTCTAAGATAGGTTTCGTTGATGTATTGATCCTTGGCAACATCCGATACGGTTAAGGAACTATCAGAATAATGTGTTTCGATGTAGGATTTGGCTTTTTGCGCAATCTTGTAGGCTCTAGAAACCTTATATGTTGAAAAATGATTTATTGTAGAAGTGATTAGCCTTTTAATAATCTCTCTTTGTTCTTCGATATCAGTGTAATGTTTTGCATTCATAACAAGGTCCATGTCATTTTTAAGGACGTTTTCAATACGTTTTCCCGATTGTGTGATAAAGGACAAAATGAGTGAAATAAAGCCCATGAATATGATATAGGCGTAATTTGATGAGATTTTCATTTCTTCAAAATTGTTGTAGGTTTCATCCAGTAATGCTATAGCACCCTCTAAATTGTTTTCTCTTAGTTTTTTTATAAGTCTATCATTCACTTCAACAGAGTAAAATATGTGTTTTTTATGCTCGTCCGGTATTGTTGCGAAGTCGAGAATTTCATTTCGGTCGATTGTTACAGAGGCCTTAATGGCACTGATGGCTTCGGAATAACACATTTTGAGATTGATGAGCGACTGGTGTACTGTGCTGATGCCTGTAGCAATTTCATAACTGAGATGCTTGTTTAATAAGGTGGTAATCTTTTGATATTCCACTTTAACCTTTTGATAAAAGAGGTCTCTATCAGCGGCTTCAGGTGGCGCGCCAATTACACTTACAATTCGACCTTCAGAGTCCTCAATAATGTGGTGAAAAAATTCGAGCTCAAACATTTGAGTGATCAATTGGGCAACCGTTGACCGCCAGAAGATAAAATCCTCAGAAAGATTCTGATTTTTAAATGCAGAAATGATGCAGACAAACTGGTAGTCCAAAAGTTCCTTAAACTTGTCTGTTTCGCCAAGATGAGCATTGGGTGTCGAATGTATCGCAGATTCAAGAAGATTTGAAATCATTAAGGCATTTTCGTCATCGGCAGAGAGTTTGTTTTCGTAGGATATCTGGAGGTTGTCTTTGATTTTTAATAATGTCAGTATGAGTTCTTCTTTCTCAAATGGCTTTAATATATAATCGCTAACCCCGAGTTTGATAGCTTTACGTGCATATTCGAACTCACTATATCCCGTTATGAGGACAATACTGGTTTCAGGATATTGACTAACTAAGGCTTCGCTTAGCTCAAGACCATCCATAATAGGCATGTTAATATCTGTTAAAACGATATCAGGCAAATACTGGCTTGCAAGTGATAGGGCTTCTTCACCATGCTTGGCTTCACAACAGATTTCAAAACCATATTTTGCCCAATCAATTGAAGCCTTGAGGTACTCTCTAAAGACAGGGCGGTCTTCGACGATCATGATTTTTATCATATTTGATTTCCTTCCTTGAAATGAAATGTTAAGGGATTCCTTTAAAATTCAAAATTTATAGGCAATACAAGTTTCACATTTGTACCTATACCAAGCTGTGATTTTATCTCTAAGGTGGCATGCTCATCGTAACATAGCTTGAGTCTGTCAATAATTGAGTAGATGCCAAAATGATTTTTATGATCTGAATGAGAATAAGAGAGAATCTCACTTAGCTTTTCTGGATGCATGCCAACCCCGTTATCCATTATTTCAAAAATCATGTCATGGTCGACCTTATAAGCTGTAATGTTTAGGTGACCCTTGTTCTGTTTGGGTTTTAAACCATGATAGATTGCATTCTCGACAAGGGGTTGTAAAAGCAGTTTGATCATGCGCTCGGAAGCGAGCTCACTTGACAAATTAATGGTATAATCAAAGGCATCTTCATATTGTAATTTGAGGAGAAATAGATATTCCGTGATGGCATCAAATTCATCTTTAACACTGATGGTTTCTGAGCCATTGCTCAATGTTTTACGATAAAAGTCTGCAAGTGATTTTATCCCCTTGCTGGTTTCTCTCTTGAGACCAAGTTCGTTCATTGCATAAATTGTATCCAAGGTATTATATAGGAAGTGTGGCTTGACCTGTTCTTGCAATAAGGCGAGTTCATAAGTTCTTTTTTTCTTTTCCTTTTCTGCCACTTCAGCTAGGAGTCTTTGAATTTTTAGGGACATCTTGTTAAAGGAATTTGCAAATACACCGATCTCATCTTTTGAATCAATCTCGATCTTTAGATCGAAATTACCGTTGCCAATTGACTTCATCTGTGTAATCATATAATCAAACGGTTTCGTGATACTGCCTGAAATTGCGTTGGCAAATAACAATTCAATCGTGATGCAAAACATTACAATCACAGAAAGCAGGATAAGTGCTGACCATAAATCGGCGTTTAAATCATCAAGTGGCGTCTTTGCCATTAGGACCCAATCCTTTAATGCTGGTGCTCTGTTAAAACTTAAGTTAGAAAAAACATATATATTATGCTGATTATCCGATTGGCTTTTGACATAGTTTGAGTTTGTCGGCAGGGGTATATGCATTGGCTTAAGAACTCTATTAGGATCGTATGAGGCTAAGATGGTAGAGGTTTTAATAATCTCATATTGGATCTGTTGTTGAGTAAAGGTGTTACTTAGTGTTGCTTGGTCTATGTTAATAAACAAATACCCAAGGGTCTTGCCGCTTTTGATATGAATGATTTTCTTTCCAAGTGTTAGAATTGCCGTATCTGAATTTAAAGTGAGAAAGTCTCTTTTATCAATGTCAAACCAAATGCTTTTGCCTGTAGTTTTCGCCAGTGTTTTTAACATATCTGAGGCAAAGAGTTTTGTATACTGGTCACTCATCTGAGCATCTGTATAAAATAGATGCCCCTTTGAATCTAAAAATGCAATTGAACTCGCCTCAGGATAAACAATTTTTGAACTGTACAAAACACCATTGAGATCAAGTTCATATTGAATGGGTGTGTAAAGTTCTTTAGAATTATAATCATCATAGACTGCGTTGATATTAAAGGTTATAGCATTGGAGCAATTTACCATATTGTTGATAATGTTATCGATCTGATTTGAGATTAAAGCACTGTTGTCGTTGATGTTTTCAAGGGTTCTTTTTTCCAATGTCTGTTCATATAAAGAGGCTACGAAAAGTGAGAAAATGACCATTGGAATAACGCTTATAGGCAGAAAATAATAGATTAATTTTGTTTTTAAGGGTAAGTTTTTAAATTTAAATTTCATAATACCTCTCTTTGAAGTAGGGGGATGTAAGGAGCACAAAATGAGAATTTTCGATTTAGATAGTCCGTTTTCACGCATTATGACACTCTTGTATGAGTTAATTTTACTAAATATTTATTTTTTAGCAACCTCTTTTTTAACTTTGGGCATTGGTGCAGGTGCAGCAATTACGGCTATGATTTATGCCATTTATCATGGTTTGAGACGTGAGGAAGGGGATATCAGACGCCTTTATTTCAAAAGTTTAAAGATGAATTTTAAGCAAGTAACCCTGTATTGGATAGGTGTCATTGTAATCTCATTGATTTCATATTTTAATTTGCTGAATATTGATGTTCTGAAGCAAATGAGCATGGCTTTTGTCGTCTTTCAGTATATTGTGCTTTATGAAATCATGGTTGTGAGTTTGTATTATTTTGCAATTCAGTCCAAATTGGCACTTTCTAATAAAGATGCCATTAAGAGTGCTTTTATCATGGCCCACAAGCACATATTGACATCCTTAACAATGCTTTTTTCCCTGCTCCTGCTTTATATATTGGGGCACTCGATTTCAAGCTTTTTCATATTGATTACCTTTAGTGCTTGGGCTTATATTTTGGAACGCGTAATCTTGGAGCATATTGTCATAGACAAGTATGTCAGTGATGAGGTTAGAGATGCCCTAAAAATCAATAAGTAATTTAATAGAATAGCCGTTTTGCTCAAATATTGGTCTTTTGCAAATGGCAATAAGCATAGCATTTATAAAGGGACATCTATTAAGGGGTCCCTTTGTCATAGTCTTTGATCTAAGATTTTTTTGAAAGTGGCCTTTGAAAGGTCTTGCTTGAGCACTTATCATGGTAGCTTTGTTGGCATTTTATGGTCAGACTTATGATATAATTATTCTATGGAGGTGATCCAATGGCTCAACAGAAAATAGTGGATTTGGTATTACATAATGCACTGGTTTTAAATGTATTCTCTAAAAAGTGGAAGCGATGTGATCTAGCGATTGATCAGGGGCATTTTGTTGGATTTGATGGATATGTTGGAAAGAAGATTCTTGACCTAAATGGTGCAAGAGTCGTTCCCGGGTTAATTGATGCACATGTACACATTGAGTCTTCCATGGTGACACCATATGAGTTTGAAAAAATGATTTTGCCTCTAGGTACGACTACGGTAATAGCAGATCCTCACGAGATAGCAAATGTGCTTGGTATGGAGGGTCTTAGATATATGATAGAAGCATCTGAGTCTTGCCTTTTGAATATTTTTATCAATTTGCCTTCATGTGTTCCAGCAACACCTTTTGAACATTCTGGTGCACAGCTTGATGCCAAGGATTTGGCACTTTTTGCACACCACAAAAATGTTATTGGTCTGGGCGAAATGATGAATTTTATTGGTGTTTTGTCTGATGATGAAGATGTAATGCGTAAGATCAATTTTTTTAAGAGCATAAACAAGCCTATTGATGGACATGCACCTGGTCTAACGGGTACGGATCTCGACAAGTATATATTGGCGGGTATAAAAACGGACCACGAATGTGAGACCCCAGAAGAGTTACGAGAAAAAGTTGAAAAGGGCATGTATGTCATGATTAGAGAGGGGTCTGCTGCACGTAATTTTGACCAGCTCATCACTGGTGTAGATTCTGGAAATGTTAATCGTGTGCTTTTCTGTACAGATGATAGGCATCCGCAGGATATTATAAATGAAGGTCATATAGACAACCATATTAGAAAAGCTCAAAGAAATGGCATGGCATTAGAAGATGCGGTTCAGATTGCCACTATTAATGCAGCAACTTGTTATGGACTTAAAAACATTGGTGCAATTGGGCCTGGCTATCAAGCAGATTTTTTGATTTTAAAAGATGAAACTGAATTTAATGTGGCACAGGTCTATAAAAGGGGCACTTTAATTGCTGAAAATTGTTTTGACAAGAATCGCCAAAGTCTTGAATCAAAATTGGCTTTAACCATGAGAAATTCCATGAGAATGAAAGCCTTTGACCTTGAAGCGCTCAACATCGAAACTGAAGGGGCGTTTGTGAATACAATAGGTATTCAAGAAGGTTCGTTAATTACGCCTTTGGTAAAAATGTCAGTTGATTCAATCACCAAGGACCAACTTCTTAAGCTTGTGGTCGTAGAAAGACACCATGCAACAGGCAACATGGCAAAATGCTATGTCAGTGGCTTGAAAATGCATGATGGCGCAATCGCAATGACAATAGCACATGATTCACATAACATAATTGCAATCGGTAGCGATGATAAAAACATCTACACAGCAATTCAAAGCATTGAAAAAAGTGGTGGTGGCATTGCACTTGCCCACAGGGGCAAACCGCTGGAAATTTTACCCCTCAAAGTGGCAGGCCTCATGAGTGATCTCACTGCAAAAGAGGTATCCGATAAGCTATCTTCTATGATGCAACATGTTCATGAAGCACTTGAAATGGACTCAAAGGTCGACCCTTTCTTGATGTTGGCTTTTTTAGCCCTGCCGGTTATACCTCAAGTGAAACTTACGGATCAAGGCTTATTTGATGTCACGAAAAATGAGTTTATACCACTTTTTGAATAGTAGAAGTACAAGCTGTAACAATACGCAAAAACGCTATGTCTAGAAACTGGGGGAACAATGAAAATTCAGAGTGTTTTAAACATATTGGAATCATATGAAAAAGAAAATATCAGAGTGGAGCTGAAAGAATCATCTAAGTTCATCACAGGAGAGGGGAAATTCGATACAAAGGAAATGGCTTCAATAATTGTATCCTTTGCAAATCGTGAAGGTGGCATGCTGATTGTAGGTGTAAGAGACAACGGCTCATTTGAAGGTGATTATATCTTCGAGAAATTTTCGGATCGTGGCAAGGATGGCTTTGATAAATTCAAGGAATATATTGAAAACATCTGTAAGGATATTATAAGCCCTCAGATATTTGTTGAATCTCATTTGTTTAAGTGGGACAAATATGAGTTTGGTGTCATCAACATTCCTAAGCGCTTGTCGATCCCACACGCTTTGGTTTCAAAACATGAAGGTAGCATTGTTAGAACTAGGGAGTATTATATCAGAACCACTCATGGGAAAGGCCTTGTAAGTGATCGGCATTTGGAATGGCTCTTTAATCACACAGACCTTCCAAAAGTTTCTTCAGAAAACGTCTTAGAGCTGACTTTGTTCAGAGATAGGTTAAAAGTACCTGAAAGTCTGGGATATTTTGAACGTTTTCCAACTCAACCTGAGACACTACAATCCTTAAATGCCTATTTTGACTTGATTTCAGATTCAGATCAAGTCAAGCTTAAGCACGAAAATCATGATAAAGAGAAGTTGTTACGTGAGATATTAATATATGCAATCGTTCAATCTGTTGAATATAAATCAGACCATTATAAATCCTTGCCATTGCCAAATGAAAAAATGGCCATGCAGGTCTATTTGGGCGATAAAATCAAGACCATCATCCATCAAAAGAGTAAGCTTTGGTCTGTACCCTTTGGTACGAGTATGAAAATCAAATCCGGTAAGGAAAATACGGTATTGAAATTTGGCAACAAAAACATCCTTGGGACATTGACCATCAAGTTAATAGAGAAGCAAAAGCAATTAAGCAGGCTTAATCCATATTCCCAAATCTTAACAGGTATGAATACCTTTGAAACCTATACCTTTGATTGTCAATATCAAGTAGATATTAAGTACCCAGAGGATTTTGATGAAACCTATGATGCCATGATTCGTTTTGCTGAATCACTTCAGGAAACATTGAAAAGCAAATGGGATATTATTGAACATTTTAATGCTATGCCACATTATAAATTGCTATATGAAATTGACCACAAACTTGACAGACTTTTAAAAAAATCGACCAAACAGGGGGGCATATGAGTTTTGTGATAGTATTGTTCGTATTTATATTGGGTGCCTGCATAGGTTCATTTTTGAATGTGTGTATTTATAGAATTCCAGCTGAAATGAGTATATCAAGTCCTAGATCGCAATGTGGAAACTGTAAAACACCCTTAAAACCATATGATATGGTTCCAATATTAAGTTATTTTATACT
>NZ_JBVBZF010000043.1:0-16680 GCF_057447755.1 Fusibacter sp.
ACAAAAAGCACACGTACCTCGTGTGCTTTTTTATGCGTAGGGGTGAGATTCCCGATTACAACTTGCACCAAACTGTGCAGAACACTTTTCACTTCCGTTCAAAGTATTCTTTCACTTTGGGCAGTTGTGCGGTATCAAAAATTCTTCGCTGTGCTACGAATCAAGCTCAACAAGTTGAGTTTTGAACCGAATCGGGCGGTCAACAGAATCCTTTTCGCAAGCTCAAAGTATTCACTATTTTGTTCACTTTGTTCACAAAATTGTTGACCTAATTCTCACCCCTACGGCGAAACATAAGATCAAAAGATAAGATCAAAAGATAAGATCAAAAGATAAGATCAAAAGATAAAATCAAAAGATAAGATCAAAAGATAAGATCAAAAGATAAGATCAAAAGATAAGAACAAAAGATAAGATCAAAAGATAATAATCTGACCGACCAAATTTAATAAATCTCGTCTGACCGACTACGGTTTAAAACAATAACGGTCTGACCGACCAAACTAAATAAATCTCGTCTGACCGACTACAATAAATTTATTTTTCATTCAAGCATGAATTTGAAGGGGGACTACTTGAAAGCAAAATTCAATCATTTAAGAAATTATTATTCTGATTTCAATCTATATTTTTTAAATCATTTTTATAATGAGTTGAATATCAATATGAATGTTTGTGATATCGGATGTGGTCACTTAAGAAACTTAAGACTTTTTAATTCAATAGGTTTTAAAAATTTGTATGGCGTTGATTGGAACACGCCAAATCCAAATTTTAATATTAATGATTTCTCATTCACTTTTTTTCGAAACGACATTACTAATGGTATACCTTTGCCAGATAATTTTTCAGACATTACTTTATGTAATTATGTACTTATGTTTATAGATGAAATTAACATGTGTTTTGTTTTAAATGAGCTTTATAGAATTACATCTAATTTTCTTATCATTGAAACTTACGAACTTCATTCAAATGCAATTAAAAATCAAAATGGTACAGATTTTAAAAATTTTTCATTTGATTTCATTTGCAATTATCTTTCGAATAATTGCGGTATGAAAATCATTTTAAGAAAATATCCTCACAAAATTATTTTAAAGAAGGTGAATCATGGCAAGGGGTAAATCATCAAAATTTATTAAAGTATTAACATCAAAAGACATATCACTGATCAAACAATTATCACGTACTGGTTTATCTTCCAGAGAACAAATTAAATCACACTTAGGCTTGAATGATGATAGGATTAATAAACTTGCTAACTCTAAATATATCTCAATATCTAAAGAGGTTGTTAATGGAAAAACTCGTGATATTATCAAACTTGAAATTAAGGGGAAAAAATATTCTAAAGAGAATTTAGGGACTCAATTTTTTCCGAAAGTTCAAAACAATCACCTTTACCATGATTTGAAATTGACTGATATGTATTTTTCTTATGATGTTGACGTGAGGGAAACTTGGATTCCAGAAAATCAAATTGTCGCACAACTAAAATTTGATTTTCCAGAGCTTACTTTAGAAACTTGTGTAGATGCAATGATTGTCCAAAATGGAAGTCTAGTTGCTGTTGAATCTGTCGGTAAATCTTATGACGATGAAATAATGGAAATGAAACATGATATTGCATTTAATTATCTTAATTGCGATAGAATGGATACTGCCTAATCTTATTCATGAAAGTGAGGTAACATGAAATACATTATAAGAGACGATATTATTGATCCAATTTCTTATGCTTATGCAGAAATTAAATTCAAGGACATTCTTTTTAAAATATATAATTCTGGTAACTATTGTTTGCTTGAACAATTCAACAAAAATATTAAAAATGCTCGTAGGATTATAGAACAACTTGAAGAATTGAATCTAGTATCTATTAAAATATTCAATGGTAAGTCTAAAGTTATTATGTTGACGCAAACGGCTATGAAATATCTCTTGTTAAGAAACTCAGATACAGAATTTGATAATTTGTCTAAAAATCAGATTAATGTCACTAGAGTAAGTAACGAGCCATCTGACAAAATGCTTTTTTCATCTGCTCTCAAATTTGAAATGATTTGTAGTGAACTATTTGAATCTAAAAATCAATTGATTAATGATTTTTCTGAAAATATGTTGTTGTCGTTTTCTTTATCCAGTAATGCTATTACTAATTTACGCACCCATCTTAATAAACTTAAAGAAAACGAATCAGAACTACTCGATTTTAAAAACAAATTACTCTCTCTATCCAATAGTGTGAATAGTCATGAGGAGCAAAGCCTTTATATTGAATTAATAGACAATAAGCACGTTCAAATTAATAATGCTATTAATTTGCAGCTTGAACAGATTGAACAGACCAAACCTTTAATTGAATCAATAAAACGTGTATCGGAACAACTTAATGTCTACTTTGATAACTCTAAAATTCTTTTTAAGTACAACGGTATTGATAAAATTCTCGATATGTTTATTTTAGATACAGGCAATCATCAAACACCGTGGGCTTACATGAAATATCCTAAAACCTTAGTTGAACTTGGTGTTCTTGTCGATAAAATAAACATTGAAATTGTATCTTATAATCAAATGAGAGCTGAAAGTCTAAAGGATCAATTTTTAAGTTCTATAAAATTGTCTAATGAAGCAGATGCGAAAATGAAAGCATGGGAAATTGAGAGAAGTATTTATAAGGCATTTCGAAAAACATGGAATTTTAAACCTTCTAAAATCAACAGAAAACATGAACCACCAGACACTTATTTGAAAATGGAACGAATCTGGGGGAGATTTAGATTGCTTGATAATATTAATCTGTTCGAAAAAACGTTTTACCTAGAAAAACATCGTAACTACGTAGTTCATGACGATGGAGTAATCAAATCAAAAGATATAGAAACAATAGAAAATCTAAAAAGCATCTTTAAAAATGATTAATGTATGACATGTTCTTTCCTGATCCGGTTCTTCAGGAAAATTAAATGTATGACACTTTTATTTTTCTTTCAAGCCATTTTGGGATGACACTTTTTTCTCGCAGCTCCGCTTGCCAGTTAGAAATTTGTATGTCACTTTGAATATCATAATGCGATTGGCCATAAATTTCACGTATGACATTTTGTTGCTCGATCGCCTGGAGAAAAGGCGGTTTTTGTATGACGTGTTTAACTTTCAGGCATCAAGTAATTTTTTTAAATTTTTAGCTTTGCAAATAATTGAAAATAATTTCTTGACCCCCTACAGCAAGCGATACTGCTTCACTTCATTACACCAAGCGAAGCTAAAGGGTTTTAGCTTTACTCGGTTCATTCCATTGTGCTATATCGTTCAAAATTATTCTAAATACTATACTTCCCCACCCACCGCCCTTTTGAAATGCTTTTATGGGGTTTCGCCCCCCAAACGACGAACACACTTCACAAAGCTAACTCAAATAATCCCGATTAACATCGGGGTTATTTTTTTAAAAGTATTTTATAATGTTAATGTAGAGACTGGGGGTGCTTTTGTGAATGAATATGATGGTTTCCAGTGCGATATAAATTATCGTGATGTTTTGCATGACTTTGCTTCTGGAATTGATATTGACGTAATTTTGAACGTTTATGATATAACATTAGAGCATTTCAATGCTATTCTTAATTTTGCGGAAAGATGGTTTTAGATATATATTTTATTACATATTTTTTTAAATATTATTGTGTATTTTTCTGTTGTTTACTTGTTTTTGATGTTGTTTTATGGTATCATTATATATGTACATATATTATATGAAAGAGAGGATTTTAAATGAATTCGGTAATTTTAATCGGCAGATTAGCTCGTGATCCAGAACTAAGATCTATTGAAGGCAGTGGCATGACTGTTGCTAATTTTACTTTAGCGGTAGACAAGGGACTCACTAGAGAGAAAAAGCAGGAATTTGAATCACAGGGCAAGCCTACGGCTGATTTTATTAGAATTGTCGTTTGGGGAAAGCAAGCAGAAAATTCAGCTAAGTATTTAGCAAAAGGTAAGTTAGTCGCTATTCAAGGATCTATTCAAACGGGTTCTTTTAAAGGCCCAGACGGTGAAACGAAGTATACCACTGAAGTTTTAGCGAATAGAGTTGAATTTTTAGAATGGGGTGAAAATGCCAATGCAAAGCCTAATTCAAATTCTGGAACTACAGCAGATGACTTTAGCTTTGGCAATACCGATTTTTCTAATTTTGAGGACGATGATGACGTACCATTTTAATAAAATGGAGCGTCAGTCTGACGCTTCATTTCTCACTTATCAATTTTGAAGTTTAATGATATACTCAACAGGTCAAAATATATTTAGGAGTGATATCATGAACTATAAAAATATTCGTCTTGAGAACAATTACAAATCATTTTTTTTGAATACTGCGGATAAGTTAGCTGATGTATCGAAAGATTTTTACTCAAATGATGACTTGAAAACTTATAGAAATTTTATGTCGAGAATTTCATTACAAAAACCGATCCTTGATATTAGAATTGCGATTATCTTTTTTTCTTATCTCAAATTTAAAAATGTTGACATTGATAATCTGGAAGAACTTTATAATTTCAAAAATGACGATTTTTCTATTGTTATATTTAACTGCCATCGAAGAAAGCCGTGTAATAAGAAATTAGTTAAGGATAAAAGCGATCTGATTGTACGCTTGAATCATAAATTAATTGAGAGTGTCGATGCTGTTGAATTAGCTTCTTTTATTGGCGTAAAGCCTATTAGAATTTATAGATACAAACAAGGTTCTTTTACAGATATAAGAATAGCATTATCAATTCTTAAATTTTTTCAAATAAAGGGTTATTCAATCAATCTATTTGACCTTATAACCTATGAGTATCATTGACAATTGAACAACATGCTTTTGTGTGGTATCATTTCATATTGGTGAAAGGTGTTTTATATGAGCAAATCAAAATTTAAAAGAATGCTAATTTTGAACGTAGTTTTAATCTTAGTTTTGTCAAATGTTACAGCTTACTTAAGGATGTTAATATTGAATATTTATAATGCTAATTATAATTTAGAAACATTTATAACGGCTGTTCTCCATCTTGATATTTTTTCTCGTTTTCCAAATATTTCTGACATTCTCAATTTTAAAACTTACACGTCTCTTTTTCAAAATAAGGTCATTTCACTTTTGATGTGGGTTTTTATTGTTTATCAGAACATACTTTTTTATCTCAAAAAAGACAAACTCAAAATTAAAGAAGATTTTGAGGAAACAGATAATACTTCTCACGGATCTATGAAATGGCAAACATCCGAGGAATTAGCTGCTAATTATGGCACTGGCGATAAGATTGGATGGTTGTTAGGTTCTGAAATTGAAGAATCGTTTGATTTAAACCGAACATATTTAGTTCAGCCAGAAAATCAAAATATTGTTAATTCAAACGTTAATGTTTTAGGTCCTTCTGGTCAGTGGAAAAGTACAGCTATTGTAATGCCAAATATTTTTCATCTTACAGATTCGCATTTTCAACTTGAATATAAAAGGCAATTT
Organism: Fusibacter sp.; assembly: GCF_057447755.1. NCBI lineage: Bacteria > Bacillati > Bacillota > Clostridia > Eubacteriales > Fusibacteraceae > Fusibacter > Fusibacter sp. The sequence goes on from NZ_JBVBZF010000043.1 coordinate 5,525, forward strand.
CCTAAAAGTACCTATGTGAAGTCTTGCAAAAGGTTTGATTTTGAAAATCAAGATAGAGAAGCTATTGAATACATGGACGTTTCAAATATGCCACATTTTTTCTTTGGCGATCCTAAAATGGAAAACTATGAATTGACTGCTAATTTTCTCTTAAAGGCATCTTATGATATTTGGATATTTGACTTTTTAACATTTAAACGTGGAGATCAAACAAACCCCCTAGATTACATTGTAGAAGAACAAGATATCGCTAGAGTTGCAAGAAATATGATCCATACTTTAAGAGCTAACGGTGGATCTAAAACAAGTACAGGCAATGAAATTTGGATTAATGGAGCTATTTTATTCGTGCAGTTTGCATTTTCTTATGCGATCCATTATTTAGACCCAGAACTTCATACGATGGAAGGTGTTATAACTGTTTTTAATGACAACAACGTAACAGATCCAGAACTGGCGCCGTTTTTTCATACAAAAAACAATCTACAAGGCATCACGCTTGCACTTTACCAAAGTTGGCTTAAAATTGATGGTTCTTTGAGGGATGGTATTTTAGGCGGTCTTTCTATTGACCTCATGTTTTTTAACTACACCGTTATAAAAAAATTTACTGAGAAATCCACCGTTGATTTTAATGTTATTGGCACTAAATCAAAAAGACCTATTGCTATTTATACGTTCTTTGATCCTAACGATCCAACTTTTTCTCCTATTTTGAATGTTACGATCAACAACATGTTTTCTACACTTTATAAAACCGCTGCTAAACACGAAGGTTCGAAATTGCCAAATAAATTTTATATGATTTTAGATGAAAAATTTTCGCTTGGCGCTATAAATGGTCTTGATCAAAAACTTTCTAATATGAGATCTTTTAATATTAAGCTCATGCTAATCTGGCAAGATTTGTCACAGCCTGTAACACTTTATGGAGAAGAAAGAAAAGAATCTATATTTGCTAATTCAAATACCTTTATCATTTTGGGTGCAGCTAAAGAAGATGCAGAATATGTTGAAGATTTACTCGGTAGAAAAACTATTAAAATCAATTCGGGTAGTAAGGATAAACACACCAAGAACGGCGAGAGCAAAACGATTAGTGAGTCGTTTAAGGAAAGAAAGGTCATGTATTCAGAAGAAGTTAAATCAAAACCTGTTGAAGATATGATCATTGATCAGCTTAATAGACGTCCAGCACTTATTAAAAAAGTTCAATATGAATATTGGAAATCATTAATTGTGCCTAGAGCTGATGTTAATGAGATCAAACTTTTATTTGATGAAGGAGTTGATCTTCGACTACAACGCAAAACTACAATTATAGATGATGAAGTCAATGTTGAAACGACTTCTAATATTGAACCCGATAATTTAAAAATTGAAATTAAGCAAGATATTGAGATTAAACCTACCATTGAACCTTCATGGTTCGATACGTTAGGTACAAGTACACCTTCTAGTGAAAATATTGACTTATCTAAAAAACAAGATATTAAACTAGACAATCAGCCAACACCCACGTGGTTTGATTCTTATTAAGGTCAAAAAATGGAGAAAAACCTCTCGCAAAGGTTTTCTCCTAAAATCTCACATTAACAATTCAATAAACACACATTTTCATGTATGCCACATTATGTGACGTATTAAGTTGCGTGCTTATATTATGTCATACTCATTATAATCAATTTTGAATATTTTATCAAGTAAAGAAAAGTAGGTGTTATATGTTTGATGTTCTTGTCCTAACCATTTTAGAAAATGAATCTCATTGGAATACTATTCAAGATTTTCCTCTTAACATGATTTTGGCTAAAAACATATCAACTTTTAACGAACTTAAAAGTATTGAAAGTTTTGAGGGTTACACTTTTGCGATTGTTGATGAATCTATATTTTTCAAAGAACAAGCTGCCACACATCTTTCTGGCGTTGAAATTCTTTATTTTGATGGAGATTACGCCAAACTTAAGCAAAAGATCGAAAACATCATAACTCTTAAAGAAGCGGAATATAGAGCTGAATTTAAAGCTGAAAAAGAAAAGGTTATCGAGCAAGTTGTTAATCATGATGAACCTATTGAAATTGAAAAACCATCAGATCCGATAATAGAGAATGTTGTTGAAAAAAATGAGCCTGTTTATTTTTCTTTCAAGCAGAAAGGGTTTAAAAGATTTCAGACTAAACTAATATCAGTTGGGGGATTGGGTGGAACTGGAACAACGACTACGGCTTTAACTCTAGCAAGCAAACTTTCAATTATGGGCTATGCTGTAACTTATCTTGAAAATTCATCTATTAATTCTTATGTATATGATTATTTGAATTTTCACAAGTTTTTTAATGATCATGACGCTGTAAAATATGATGCTCTTTCTGACATTGCCACTAATAATGTTATTGATTACGAAAACTGTATTATTTATAAAAATATTAGATTTTTACCAGTGTTCCCTAACACCTTTGTTGAAAGTGACATTTCTAATATTGTTAAACTGATGTTTGATTCTGATTTTATTGTCATTGATTTTGGAACTCGTTTTTTTGATCATGCTTTAAGTGACCTTTTAAACCAATCAATAATTAATTTGCTCGTTATCGACCCAGAGGTCCATAAAATTATTAGATTGACTGACGGTATAAACGATTTGATTAACAGAGGTACTAATTTTGACTATGTATTGAATAAAATGAACGAAAACGCATCTTTACTGCATCTTAAAGAAATTCTAAACACTAACAAATTCACTACTGTTGATTTGATAGATTATGCCAAAATATGCAATAAAAATCCAATACATCACCCAGATGCTTTTGACAATTTCAGCTATGGTTTAGGCGACTTTATTAATCAATTTATTCCAGTTTCTCAAAATGACTCTAAGCGTCAGTCTGACGCTTCAACAAGTCTGATTGATTCTTTTAAAGATAAACTAACTTTTTTAAATAAACTTAAGAGGTAATTTATGAATATTAAAAACATTAGATTAATTACATTTATCAGTATTGCAGCCATTTTTTCATTATTGGCATCTTCTACGTATTACAATAAGGTTAAAATCCCAAAACTTCTTGATAGCAAAACAACCGAACTAAGATTGCTCTATGATCAAACTTCGTGGTCCACTAAAATTGTCATTGTGCCAAAAGTTGAAAGAATACCGGCTTACACAGTGTTTACTACCGAAAACATGAGTGAATATTTCACTGAGGAAATCGTACCTGAAAAATTTCTTACAGGGTTTGAAGTTTCAAACTATTCTGATCTACAAAACAAATTTTCAAGAAACGAACTTTTTTTAAATCAAAGCATCATGAGTTCTTGGTTATCTAGTGAAGATGATAAATTACTTGATTCGGATAGAGAAGTTGAGGTTCGTGTAAGGTACTTAGTTGGTGATACTGTGAAAATTGGTAACTTGGTTGATGTTTCTGTCAATTATGATGATGGTACTGCTGATGTGGTCCTTTCTAAAGTCAAAATCAAGGACGTTAAATCTCCTTACACTGAAATTGTGTCTAATGAAGATGGTTCTACCAGTGTAGTAAATAATTCTAATCCCGCTAATAGAGAAGATGCAAAAGACTTTATTATCATACTTGAACTTGATGACAACGAACGAGAGCTTGCGAGATTAGCGAGTAAATTAGGAATATTAGATACTCAAAAGTATATAGACGAGAGCCAACCGAGTACGCCTATCACTTTTTCTAAAAACGTATTTGAACATAGGGCCTTCGGAGCTGAACTATCGAACGAATTTCCAGAGGTTAATTTCAACGGTGAGGTAGAGAATGTTTCAACGTCAGAAGATAGTCAAGAGTCTGTATCAAACCCCAAGACCAATAATAATAAAATCGAAGCGTCAGACTGACGCTTTTTGAAAGGAGCGATATTATGATCATCACTTTTAAATCACATCGGAGAAGCTTAGGTCAATCCACACTCGCTATTCATGTAGCACAGATGATTGCTCTAAGAGGTCAACAAACTTTGCTTATTGATACGCACGATTCTAACTTTTCTGAAATCAATTATTTCCTTTGTAAATCAGGTTCTATCACTAATGGAATTGATAATTATGTTAATGAGCTTGCTATTAAAAATATCAAATCAAAAAACGATTTTTTAAGATGTGTTCATGAGACAAAAGAAAAGAACCTTTTTATCATGGCAGCGTCAAGTATTACACAACTTGATCAAACTGTAATCGGTAATTTATTGTCAGATGCAAACAAATATTTTGACCATGTTATTGTGGATCTTAATTATCGAAAAGATTTTAGCAACGACTTTTTAAGTGGTAGTGACTATGTGTTTCATATCTTCTCTCAATCTAAAAAGGAGCTTAAGCACTTTGATTACAATTTTGCTGACAAGCTCGTACCAATTTTAAATCGTTTTGATGAAAATATTCATTTTTCTTCTAAGGATCTTATGGATGATTTTAAGTCTCATAAATTCAATTGTAAAGAGATATTCGTGATTCCTTTTTCACAAGACGTTTTAAATGATTCGAACGACCACGCAATTTTATATACACTCAACAAAAATACTGATTCCAATTATGTTAGCGCTTTGAATAATCTTGTTGATTTTCTTCTTGGTGACAAAGCTGTTGTCGTTCAAAATAAAGGATGGTTAAATAAATGGAAAATCAAATAAGCAGAATTAAGGTTGTTTCGGGTGACTTTTCGAATAGCTTTGAAAATGCTGATGTGTTCCGAAAAATTAAAAACATTACCACTGAAAAAGCCAGAGAAGAACTTACATTAATACAAAGTGTAAGAGAAAAGGCTAACTACGATTTAGCGTCAAGAGATTATATATCCTTCTATTATCTTCAAATAATCATGAATATGAGTGATGAACAAAAAGCTGATTATTTATCTCTCATTGATTTTGACACTATCACTAATAACGATCCCCATATCATTTTTGAAATGCTTTTAAAACACAAAGAACTTTCAGAGATTATTGAAGATAATGATCTAAATTATGTGATCACAACGGATGATATTAACAATCTAGCCATTAAGTATGAAAATGAAATTAAATGTCTATTTGAATCATCTGACACCTTAAATAATAAGAAATTTGCATTCATTGCACTACTCTTATATATCTATTCTAACGGTGATGGTGCTATTGACTCTTTAAGATATCAAAACGTATCCGACGTAGGCTTCACGAGTGTCAATTTTATCTATGTGATTATTAATGAAAATTCGTACTATCTAAAATTTCTTACTGTACCATCGTTTGAGGATCTAAAACAAATTGCGCAAAATAACACTAACAATCTTTTCAATATGTCTCTTTCCAGAATTGTAAAAGATAAGCCTAATGGCTCTAGGGTAGTTGTTGTCGGTTATGAAAATGCACCGAGTGGAAACCTTTATTATAACGAGAGAATTTTTAATAACAAGTTTATGTCTCTTGAAAGTTTGGTTGAGAAGAAAACGATTTCTTCTGAAATTAAAGATTTATTATCTTTTCACATGAAAGGTTTAGGAAGGTGTCTTATTACTGGATCAAATTCAAATGTAGGTAAAACAACCTTGATGGTATCTATGATTGATAAAATGGATCGCCGTCATGGGCTTGGTCTTTTAGATTCGAATGATGAAACCAAATTATCTAAACGACTGGAAGATCTAAATGTCATAACGATGCTTGCTGACATCGAGGATGAAGCTGATAAATTACTTGATTTTTTTTACAAACAATCAAGACGTTTTTTATCTATTGGTGAGATTGTAACCCCCACACACGCTGCACAACTTATTTCACTTTCTAAATCTTTAAACTCTGGCGTTATATCCACCACATTTTCAAAATCACCACAGATGGTCGTAAAGAACATGGTTGATAAAATGATCCTTCATAAAAAATATGAAACTAAGGAACAAGCTGTGGATGATTTAATTGAATCCTTAGACCTTATCATTCATCTTGACAGGGATCAGAAAAATCCAAATCGTGTAATATGCACTGGTATTTATGAAATTGTTCGTTCAGAACCTTTAATAATTAGCCTTGATATGTCTCTTGAAGAAATGCAGAAAGTAATATTGATGAATAAACATATGATTGAACCGTATAAGCTCGTTGAGATTGTTAAATATGACAGTTCATTAGATGACTGGAAATTTTTAAATAAACCGTCTGATGAATATGTTTCAAGGATCACCAAATTTAATGAGATTTCTTCTGATTATCCAGTATTTATTGATAGTCTCTTTAATTAAGGAATGGGGTTTTTTATGAAATTTTTACTTTTTTTATTAATTGCATTGTGTTTGCTTTTGGTGATTGATTATTACCGCAGACGACGACTTCAACACAATTACAGAAATGCAATTACAACAGTTGAAAAAAAACTAAAGGGTGCTGAGTTAGTTGAACGTTCCGTAACTTTGAAAAAACTTCAAATTAAAATTAAATATACACTTATGGCGATTAATGCTAATTCTGAAAGCTCAAACGACTTGCTCTCTATGAATATTCTAATTTACCTCATGTATATTCTGCCTGTTTTCTCTTTGTTTGCATTTTTATTGCCTAGCAAATTTTACTATGGCTTTATGTATATCTTTCTATTTGCAAGCATTGTGATGCTGTTGTTTGGCACTATTCAAAATATTGCTAGTACAAGAATGGCAAGACAACTTTCTAAGCTTTATAGATTCACAGTTGAAAAAATCGAATACCACAACAATATCATTACTTTGCTTAACACCATTAAACCAGAGCTTGATAAATTCTTAAGACGTGACATAGACGAACTTATTAATATACTCAAAAGAGATAATGACAATGATGTTTATTACAAAATTAAGGACATTTCAAAAATGTATGAAATTGATCTCTTTACTAGGTATCTTTATCTTTGTGTAGATGCTAGGGAAAAGGGCATTACTAAGGAATTGATTGAGATTTTTGATAGACTGGCACTTAATATTGATATTTCTAAAGAATTTCTGATCAGAAAAAAAGGGCAAGTAAACGCTTTTCTTTCACTTGTGGTTGTCATGAGTATTGTTGGTATTTTTCTAGGGGATTATTTTCTCGATTTCATGAATATTCAACTTGATAACTTATTAGTCGTTGGCGATACTGACAAATTTATTTTAAACGCTGCTGATATAGGTATGTTTGCCACTTGTGTTTATAGTTTCTTTTCTTTGAATAAATTCAAAAAGATTGGGTGATAATATGAATTTTCTTATTTTCCTAGTAGCAGCGATGATCGTTTTTATTTTTCTTTCAAGCGATAAATCAATTGCATTTTTCAGAGGTCGTTTAAAGCACAATAAATCTTTCTCTCTGATGATTCAAAACTTTTTCAAACACCTTTTGATTCCTCATGAAGATTCAAAAAGGTATATCAGAATTTCTAAATCTTTAAGAAATAGCATTTATTCTGTTAAATCTTACTATTTGTTTAAATACATCGTAACGATTGTTGTAATTATCTGTTTTTTTGGATTTCATTTTTTTAAACTTAATATTGTTAGTGATCAAATCTATGAATTTTTGGACTCTGGAAGAACTCTCGAACTTATGGCATCTGGGGAGAGTACAGAAATATTCCTGTTTGATTTTTCTGTGAGACATTTAGATCCTAGTCTTGTTTTAGATCATGATTCATCTGCTCTTGTTAAAGACACTATTAGACAATACGTTTTTCTCAATGATTTAAACATTGATTTTCATTCCATTGATTCTGTTGTTAATAAAATTTATGACATGTGTAATATGTACTTTAATGCTTCTAAAATCAAATGGGTTAATCTTGTTGTGATTGCTATATTAGGTTTCTCATTTGTAGATTTACACGTTGCCTTTTCTAAAATAGGCATTAAGGATAAAAGAGAGTTTGAAATTCTCAAACTCGAACAAACATTTATGCTTCATGGCACACTTAAATCTTCTAATTTCAATACTCTAATTTCTGAATTAATTGATGATTCTCATTATTACAAGGACGAACTTGTTAATATTAAAATCAATGTGTCGAAACTTCAAAAAAATGGTATAGACACGCTTTTGAGTCGTCTGGATGATAATGAAAGACATTTTTTCGAAAAGGTTATACTTGCGTATGACGGTAAAATGGAAAATGTGGTCAGGAGACTTAAAAGTAAATCCATCACAAATTCTATGAGAATTGAAACTAAACAACTTAAAGAAATGGAACTTTTAGGAATACAACAATCACTTTTGTTTGTCATGATCATGGGACTTGTTCTTTTTAAAGTTATGTATCCTTTTTTACAACTTTCTAAAATAAATATGGGGTTAGGTATTTGATATGAGTAAACTTTGGTTTGAAGGATTTTTATTAGGACTTGCGATTGTGCTATGTATGATCATTTTGAGCGTCTTTAAACTTAGTGGCGAGACGTTTTCAATTCTTGAGTCTTATGATAGTAGTTCTGCTGATATAGAATATTCAACCTTGATTAACATTGATAAATCTGACGTTTACGGCAGTGATGTAATAGCGTTTATTAGATTTTTCAAAGATGAAAGTGGGGTGAATGTTACTGTTATTAATACGGGTGGTACTAAGCAATATATCAATACAGATTTTGATTATAGTTCTTTTCCGATTGCTTACAACGACACGTATTCTGTTGTCTATGAGTATACAGGTGATGTACTCAATAAAATTATTTGTACATTGAATTAATAGGAGGATTTAAAATGATAAGTGATTTTTTTAAAAGTGCTTTAGTGTTTGGTTTAGTAGTAGCTTTATGTTTGATGATTCTAGTTCCTCAATTTTCTTTATCCTCTGGGATTGGGCGTGATGCTACGGCAAGCACTGCGAGTTTGAACTCTGTTCTCTCTGGTGATACTGTTAATGGTGATTTAGTATTAGTTAGGATCAACAACGCTGTAAGCGGTGGCTATACCGTGACTGTTCAAGATCCATCTGGAAATACTGTTGCTTCTCCAACTGCTTATATAACGTCAAGTGGGCTTTATACTGAAACGTCTACTAAAGATGTTCATGGTAAGGTTATAAGTTATGTTTACAGAAAAACAGATCAATCAAAATAAGTTGCTTTTGCGTCTGTTTTATGGTATAATAGATTAAATAGTTAAGCGTCAGACTGACGCTTCAAAGGAGAATTACATGTTTGCTAATTATTTGCTTATCGTTATTGATTTTTTTAAAGATTTTGTATTAGCCATTATCTTATTTCTGGCGATAACTAACTTTTTGATGTATCAGCATGAAGAAAATATTATAAATCAATATGGCGAATTATTTAGTAATACTGGAATTGTCGATACGCACCTATTTAACAATCTTGAAGCTGAAATGTCTAAGTATAGAAATCTTAAAGTAAATTTAAGGCTTGATGATGAAATTGAAAGTGGCTATTATGATTCTTATTTTGACAATTCACAAATTTTAGATAAACCACTCGATATAGGCGATTTTGTCTATATCGAGGTGGTTGATCAAGATGTTTCTATGTATCGCAAGGTAACTAATATGTTTAATGGTGATATGTCTGTTCTCCTTAAAAGAACCGTTCATCAATTAACTGTCCCTATATGTAAGAATTATGGTGATTAAATGATTGCTAAATTTTACAAAACCATCGTAAAGACTTTTGTACTGCTAACAGTGTTTGTGCTAGCATTTAATTATTTTTCAACATCTACACTCAAAAGGAGTGTTGAGATTAAAACGAAATTTAGTGCAAAAGTTCTTAAATCAAATATATCTATTAACTCGGCAAATGTTGAAAATATTTCTGAGGGATACTTAAGAGAATCAAATGAAATTATCGTAGATCATAATAATCTCGTTAAAGACTTTTTCTATGTTATGGATAGTCAATTTAATAATTTTGATAGAGAAAGTATTTCAGCTCTGTTGCTTGTTTATTTTGATAAATACTATGTCTACGATCCAGTATTAGGGCAATGGCTACCGCCGTTTTTCTTTACAATTAGTTCAAACGGAAATTTATTCTATGTTAATACGCAAGATGAACAAATATACAGATATGATTCAAGTGGAAATAAGCTGTATTTTACTATCGCCGATATCGGTCTTTCTAGCGAAGATAAAGACAGCCTTATCATAGATAAAATTAACGACTCTATACTCAAATTTACATCAAAAGATAATCTGGGTAATTCGTTTGGGGTTAAAATACGAAACCCCAATGAAACTGACCCAGACGAAATTTTTAAATATCAATACTTCAATGTTCTCGACAATGTAACTTTTTTCGTAGTTTACAAAGAAAATAAGACATTTGGCATCTTAGGTAAAAATCATATATACAACACCCATGTAATTACTGGTTATACAATAAACTGATGGAGCGTCAGACTGACGCTTCATCATGTATGACATTATTTGATGGCTGCAGAGCTGATCAGGAATTTTGATGTATGACACATTAAGCGTCAGACTGACGCTTTTTGAAAGGAGATCTCACATGAATTACAAAATCGCAGAATTACATAAGTTGACGCAACATTTAATAAGAACTCAATCTTATGCGGAACTTTTAGCTCGTGATCTAGGATTGAATGAAGATGATATTATGAAAGTCGGTATCGCTGCATTCTTCCACGACTTTGGAAAACTATTACTTAACCCAGATATTTTAAATGCTGAAAGAACTTTGTCACAAGTTGAATTTGAACACATTAAAGAACATGTATGTTTATCAAATGACATAGCCAATATGTTACAGATTCCAGATGAAATCAAATCAATAATGTTCCAACACCATGAGGATTACAACGGCAAGGGATATCCACTTTCTTTAAAAGGAAATGAGATATGCTTAGAAGCTCGTATTTTGAGGGTGGTTGATTTTTTCGATTCTCTCAATAGCGATAGGCCTTATCGAAGTAAACTTCCTGTTGTCGAAGCACTAGAGCAGATGGATGATAATATTGGTAAGTTGGATCAAAATGTTTTTAATGTTTTTAGTGCAGTGACAATCAACCGAATTGAAAATTTTGAAGTTTCTAAATGCAAACCTAAAAAAACACAGAATAACGTTGATTATTCATTTTTACCGAAGGGGGTTTCTAAACATGAAATTAACTAAAATCTTAACAACTGGAATATTAACATTTACACTTTTTTCATCATTAAATTTTGCAACAA
>NZ_JBVBZF010000044.1:0-16609 GCF_057447755.1 Fusibacter sp.
AGAAGGCTAGAAGCCTATGATATATCAAATACCTCTGGTGTTTATTCGGTTGGGAGCATGGTAGTCTTTGAAGATGGAAAGAAGAAGCGCAGTGATTACAGACGTTATCGTATAAAAACCATAGAGGGTGCAAATGATTATTGTTCCATGCAGGAAGTTTTGTATCGTCGATTTAGGCGCGGTTTGGAAGAACAGTCCTTTGCCTCAGAAAATGGCATTGGTGAAGGTAAGTTTATTCATTTTCCAGATGGAATCCTTATCGATGGTGGTAAAGGGCATGTTAATGCCGTTCAAGATGTTTTAAACGCACTCAAAATCGATATACCATGTGTTGGTATGGTAAAAGATGATTATCACAAAACGGAAGACCTTTATTTTCAAGGAGAGCTTTGTGGTCTCAAGGGGTCTAACAATGCCTTTAAGCTCATATATGAAATACAAGAGGAAGTTCACCGCTTTGCCATCGAGTATCACAAGTCCCTTAGGTCCAAGGAGATGACTTCTTCTATATTAGATGAGATTACAGGTATAGGCGAAAAAAGAAAGATAGCACTCCTTAAAAAGTTTCATTCCATTGAAAATATCAAGAATGCATCACTTGAAGCCTTGGAGGAAGTTAGTGGTATAAATAAATCGGTTGCCCAGACCATTTATGATTATTTTCATGGGGGCGGTAAAAAAGAGACTCAACTTGAAAACAATGATTAAAAGGTTCCATACTTGCAAAAGATAAATATTAAAAAGGTTTAAAAATCAGATAATTCAGACAATTAGATAAAATGTTAACAAATTTCTTGATAACACCCCCTTATATGAGGGGTGTTATTTATTTGTCAAATGTGTTTTTATACAAAATGAACAAATTTTTAGTGCAAAAAATAGTGCGGATATTAACAAAAAAACAAAATGCTTGAAAATTATGTAAATAAATATTGGGTTGAAAATGTTTATATTTCAATGTTTTCAATGGATCGAATGTTACAAAAAATTAGCAAAATAGAATACTTATTTTTGTGTATACATTATAATAATTCTATGTTATAATCTATTCGAATATAGGTTAAGAAATTAACAAACAGCTTTAAACCTAGTAAATTACTAGGGATTGGACGGTTCGGGTTATGTTCGAGCTCAGTCGAATGTACGAAGTATAAGGAGGAACTATTAATGGCCAAAAACTTTTTAACAGAAGAAAATTTTGCGAAGCTTGATAGAATTATTGAAGAGCATAAAGATATGCAGGGACCTTTAATGCCAATCTTGCATGAAGCGCAACATATTTTCGGTGCAATTCCTATGGAAGTACAAAAAGTAATTTCTGAAAAATTACGTGTACCTTTAGCTGAAATTTACGGCGTTGTTACATTCTATTCACAGTTTACGTTAGAGCCAAAAGGCGAGTACTTAATCGGTATCTGCTTAGGAACTGCATGCTATGTTAGAGGTGCACAAAGCATTATTGATAAAGTGGTTGAACTCACAGGTGTAACTGTTGGTAAAACTTCTGCCGATGGAAAATTCTCATTAGAAGCTACAAGATGTATTGGTGCTTGTGGTCTTGCTCCAGTATTAACAGTTAATGAAGACGTTTATGGAAGACTTGTACTTGAAGATATTCCTGGCATTGTTGCGAAATATCAAGGTTAAACTTAGGAGGAATAAGAATGAAATCTTTAGCTGAATTAGCAAAAATCAGAGAAGAAGCTCTTAAAAAAGTAGACTTAAGAACTGACAGAAAAGGAACTAGAATTGTTGTTGGAATGGCAACTTGCGGAATTTCTGCTGGTGCTAGACCTGTACTTGCAGCATTAATGGATGAAGCTCAAAAAAGAGGCCTTAAAGATATTGAAATCACTCAAACTGGTTGTGTTGGTGTTTGTAGATTAGAGCCAATGATCGAAGTGTACAAAGAAGGCGGAGAAAAAGTAACTTACGTTGAATTAACAGAAGAGAAAGCAAGAAGAATTATTGCTGAGCACATCGTTAATGGCAATATCGTTACTGAATACACTATCGGGGCTGCTGAATAAGGATCAATAATCAATTTGAGGAGGTAAATAAATGGATTTTTATAGATCGCACGTACTTGTATGTGGAGGAACTGGATGTACATCTTCAGGCGCAGTATCAATTGAAGAAATGTTCAACACTCAATTACAAGCAAAAGGGTTAGATAAAGAAGTTAAAGTTGTTAGAACTGGATGTTTCGGACTTTGTGAAGCAGGTCCAATCTGTATCGTATATCCAGAGGGATCTTTCTACTCAAGAGTTGAACTTAAAGATGTAGAGAGAATCGTAGATGAGCACTTATTAAAAGGTAGAATTGTTAAAGATTTATTATTCGTTGACAAAGCTGCTAATGTTACTGATATTGCAACATCAATCAATGATGTTACATTCTATAAAAAACAAAAAAGAGTTGTTTTAAGAAACTGTGGTGTTATCAACCCAGAAGTTATCGAAGAGTACATCGCATTCGATGGTTATAAAGCGCTTGGTAAAGCATTAACTGAAATGACACCTAGTGAAGTTGTTGATGTTATGAAGAAGTCAGGTCTTCGTGGCCGTGGCGGCGGTGGTTTCCCAACTGGTCTTAAATGGGAGTTCACTCAAAAAGCAGAAGGCGACATTAAATATGTAGCTTGTAATGCTGATGAGGGAGATCCAGGTGCATTCATGGACAGATCTGTTCTTGAAGGTGATCCACATTCAATCATCGAAGCAATGGCAATTGCAGCTTATGCAATTGGCGCTGAAAAAGGTTATGTATATATCAGAGCTGAGTATCCAATCGCTGTTAAGCGTTTAGGTATTGCAATCGCTCAAGCTAAAGAGATGGGTCTTTTAGGACAAGATATCTTTGGCACAGGTTTCAACTTTGATCTTGAAATCAGACTTGGTGCTGGTGCATTCGTATGTGGTGAAGAAACTGCATTAATCGCTTCAATCGAAGGCGAAAGAGGAATGCCTAGACCAAAACCACCATTCCCAGCTCAAAAAGGTATCTTTGGCAAGCCAACATTGATCAACAACGTTGAGACATATGCTGTCGTTGCTCAAATCATCTTAAACGGTGCTGAGTGGTTTACTTCAATGGGTACTGAAAGATCTCCAGGTACAAAAGTATTTGCACTTGGTGGTAAGATCAATAACACTGGTCTTGTTGAAATTCCAATGGGAACACCACTTAGAGAAGTTATCTATGATATCGGTGGCGGTATTCCAAATGGTAAAGCATTCAAAGCAGTTCAAACGGGTGGACCATCAGGTGGCTGTATCACTGCAGATCACTTAGATACACCAATCGATTTCGATACATTAACTGCTCTTGGCTCAATGATGGGTTCAGGTGGTATGATCGTTGTTGATGAAGACAACTGTATGGTTGACTTCGCAAGATTCTTCCTTGACTTTACAGTAGATGAGTCTTGTGGTAAATGTGTACCATGTCGTGAAGGTACTAAGAGAATGTTAGAAATCTTAGACAAAATCACTTCAGGTAACGGCACATTAAAAGATTTAGATGCATTAGAAGAATTAGCATACGCAATTAAAGACTCTGCACTTTGTGGCTTAGGACAAACTGCTCCAAACCCAGTATTATCGACTATGAAATACTTCAGAGACGAATATCTTGCACACGTTGTAGATAAAAAATGTCCAGCTGGTATGTGCCAAGATTTATTGTCAATCGTAATTGGTGATGGTTGTATAGGTTGTACTGCATGTAAACGTGTATGTCCAGTTGATGCAATCACAGGAGAAGTTAAAGGTATCCACGTAATTGATCAAACTAAATGTATCAAATGTGGTGCTTGTATCCCTAAATGTCCTAAGAAAGTAATTGTTAAACAATAATTTTACTTTTGAGGTTTAACAAGATTATAAGAAAGAGGTGTACGAATCGTGAGTAACGTATCTGTAATTATAAATGGCGCGAACTACGAAGTGCCAAGCAATTTAACTGTTTTAGAAGCAGCTAGAACTGTGGGTATCGATATTCCAACATTATGTTTCTTAAAAGACATCAACGAAGTTGGTGCATGTAGAGTATGTGTGGTAGAAGTAGAAGGCGCTAGAGCACTTCAAGCTTCTTGTGTACTTCCTGTTAGAGATGGCATGGTTGTTAACACAAACACAAACAGAGTAAGAAACGCTAGAAAAAACACTGTAGAGCTTTTATTAGCTAACCACAATAGAGAGTGTACAACTTGCGTAAGAAGCAAGAACTGTGAATTACAATCTGTATCTGAAGAGTTAGGGATCAGAGACATCAGATTTGAAGGCGCTAAAAGAGAGCCAAACTTTGATGATGCATCTTTCTCTATCGTTAGAGATTCAAGCAAATGTATCCTTTGTGGACGTTGCGTAAGCGCTTGTAAAAATGTTCAAGGCATCGGTATCTTAGATTTCTTAAACAGAGGATTTGAGACAACTGTAGGACCTGCATTTGAAATGAGCATGAATGATGCGCCTTGTATCTACTGTGGTCAATGTATGGTTGTATGTCCAGTTGGTGCTTTAACTGAGAAATCAGCTATTGACAGAGTATGGAATGCACTTGAAGACAAGTCTAAACATGTAATCGTTCAATCTGCACCAGCTGTTAGAGCGGCACTTGGTGAAGAGTTCGGATACGAAATCGGTACTAACGTTACTGGTAAACTTGCAACAGCTTTAAGAAAATTAGGCTTTGCTAAAATATTCGATACAAACTGGGCAGCAGACGTAACAATCATGGAAGAGGGAACTGAATTATTAGGCCGTCTTCAAAATGGTGGTAAATTACCAATGATTACTTCTTGTTCACCAGGTTGGGTAAGATATATTGAATTCAACTACCCAGATTTACTTGAGCATTTATCTTCTTGTAAGTCACCACAAAATATGTTTGGTGCACTTGCTAAGAGCTACTATGCTGAGAAACACGGTATTGACCCTAAAGATATCTTTGTAGTATCTGTAATGCCATGTACATCTAAAAAATCTGAAATTGAAAGACCTGAGCTTTCAGTTAACGGCTTAAAAGACGTAGATGTTTCTATTACAACTAGAGAACTTGCTAGAATGATCAAAGAAGCTAGACTTGAGTTTGATAAACTTGAAGAAGGTACATTTGATGCATTCATGGGCGATTACTCAGGTGCTGGTGTTATCTTCGGTGCAACTGGTGGGGTTATGGAAGCTGCTCTTAGAACAGTAGCTGACGTTTTAACTGGCCAAGATCTTGAAAACGTAGATTACACTGCAGTTAGAGGTATCGAAGGTATCAAAGAAGCAACTGTAAACGTTGCTGGTACTGATATCAAAATCGCTGTAGCACACAATACAACTAACGCTGGTATCTTACTTGATAAGATCAGAGCTGGTGAAGCTGATTACCACTTCATTGAAATCATGGCTTGTCCTGGTGGATGTGTAAACGGTGGTGGACAACCAATCCAACCTTCTAACGTAAGAAATGTAATCGACATCAGATCTGAAAGAGCGAAAGCACTTTACTCTGAAGATGCATCTTTAACAGTTAGAAAATCACACAAAAACCCAGAAATCAAAAAATTATATGATGAGTACCTCGGTAAACCAAACAGCCACAAGGCTCATGATTTACTCCACACTCATTACTATGCAAGAGAGCAATACCCAATCAAAAAATAGTAATCACTTAAACAAAGCGCTGGCGATTGAATAATCGCCGGCGCTTTTTTTATGAGAATGTTTAGAAAAAAGAAATAGAGTATGTTAAAATAAAATAGTCAGCGAAAAAACTGACGAAAATTGTGATAGAAATGGAGCACTATATGTTAGGTAAGATTTTTGTAGTCGATGGTTGTGATTCATCTGGCAAAGAAACACAAGCCAGGGCACTTTATGAAAGACTCTTGGCAGAAGGGTATAAGGTGCGATTTTTATCATTTCCGAATTATAACAGCGATGCTTCAGCCCTAGTAAAAATGTATTTAAAGGGTGATTTCGGCGATAATGCTGATGATGTGGATTCATATGTTGCATCCTCATTTTACGCTGTTGACCGTTACGCTTCTTACATGACCGATTGGAAGGCCTTTTACCAAGATGGTGGCATCTTGATCTGTGATCGTTATACGACGTCAAATATGGTTCATCAAGCCTCAAAGATAGATGATTTAAAGGAAAAGGAAGTTTTTCTGGATTGGCTTTCAGATTTGGAGTATGGGATATACAAATTGCCAATTCCAAATGAAATCATATTTTTAGACATGCCACCTGATTTTGCACAAAAGCTAATGGCAGATCGAAAAAATAAGATCACTGGTGAAAGTAAGAAAGACATACACGAGAAGGATTTTGATTATCTAAAGCGGTCATATCATAATGCCCTTTATGTGGCAAATAAGTTCAATTGGCATACCGTTAATTGCACCATTGATGATCGAATCAAACCCATTGAGGAAATCTCAAATGAAATATATAAATTAATACGTGAAAAGCTTTAAAACATTGAAAACACTGGTCGAAATAAAACCGTCGTAAAGATCAAGAAACAGTTCTAAAGACCCTGATAAAAGAAATTGAAGTCTAATTACAAAGATGATATAATGTATTTGACAATTGTTAAATAATTAACCTTTTACAAAGTGTTAATGAATTGATCCTTAAGTAAGGAGGCAATCATGCAGTTAAAATATATTATGGAACTCATCGAAGGCGATGTTGTTGCCCATGCTTGCGGCATTGAATATGATGTTCAGACCGCTTTTGGTTCTGACCTCATGAGTGATGTACTCGCCTATGTAGAAGAGGACACACTTTTAATAACAGGTCTTACAAACCAACAGGTTATTAGGACTGCCGAAATGCTGGATTTAAAAGCAATATTGTTTGTTAGGGGGAAGAAACCCTGTGAAGAGGTCATTAAACTAGCAGAAGAAAAGCAAATCGTATTAATGACAACCAAACAGACTCTATTTAATGTTTCAGGCATTTTGTATCAAAATGGTCTAAGCGGCATCAAATTATAAAGGTGATGCTATGAAGAGATATGAAAAAAATGAAAGTAATGTTGCTATGCGATTAAATTATCGTGTGGAGAAAGATGATTTTTCTAGAGCTGGTGAAGCTTCTAGTAAGATTAAGAAGGTACTTCGACAACTGGGCATTGACGCAAACATTTTAAGAAGACTCGCCATAGCCACCTATGAAGCTGAAATTAACCTAGTCATCCATTCAGATGGGGGTGGCATAGAGGTTTTTATAAAGCCTGATTGTGTGGAACTCTATGTTGAAGATTGTGGCCCAGGGATTGAAAATATTGATTTAGCCATGACTCAAGGCTATTCAACTGCGGATACCGTTGCAAGGGAAATGGGATTTGGTGCAGGAATGGGACTTCCAAATATGGAGAAGGTCTCAGATGACTTCATCATCGAATCTCAACTTGGCCAAGGTACTAAGATTAAAATGGTGGTTTTTTATTAATGAAGAATTAGATGGAGGCATAAATGAGAAATTACTGGCATTCAGTTATTCTCGAAAAAGACTATTGCAATGGTTGTACTCATTGTCTTGATCGATGCCCAACACAAGCAATTCGAGTTGTGGATGGAAAAGCAAGAATTATTGAGTCAAGGTGTATAGACTGTGGCGAATGCTTGAAGGTTTGCCCTTATCATGCAAAAGGTGCTCAAGTGAGCAGTATAGATGCACTTAAACAGTATAAGTACACTGTTGCATTACCTGCAATTTCATTTTATGGACAATTTCCACTTGAATACGATATGAACTCAATCTTCAATGGGCTACTGCAGCTTGGGTTTGATGAAGTTTATGATGTAGCGCATGCGGCGGAACTCCTATCTGTTTATGAAAATAAAATGCTTGATAAAGCCCATGTGAACAAGCCGCTTATTTCAACTTATTGTCCAGTAATTACACGTCTTATACAAATCAGATTTCCAGCTTTAATTGATAATATCATTAAGCTTGAGTCACCAATGGAAATAGCAGCGAGAATCGTTAAGAAAAGATTGATGGATCAAGGGTACAAGTTTGAAGAGATTGGTGTATTTTATATAACGCCATGTCCTGCAAAAATCACCAGTATTAAAAATCCAATAGGTCTTGAACGCTCATATATAGATGAGGCCATTTCAACTGAAGAAATCTATTATAAGCTCATGAAGATTATTGATAAGATTGAAGGTAATACCCAAATACAGTGCGCCACTGGTAAAGGCATTGGGTGGGGACGTGTTGGTGGTCAAAGCTACTCTATGGAAATAGAAGACTATATTGCGGTAGACGGAATAGAAGAGGTTATCAAGGTACTTGAGTCCATGGAACTTGGGAAACTCAATTCACTTGATTTCTTTGAAGGATATGCCTGTATCAACGGTTGTGTTGGAGGCCCTTTAAATGTAGAGAACACCTTTATCGGTAAAAATCGAATCCGAAAACTCTCCAAGGCCTACAGTATGACTAAGCCAATAGATATAGACATTGAACTCACGCCACAAAATTTTGAGTGGGATCTACAAATTGAGCCAATGCCAATTTTCAAGCTAGACAATGATTTTAGAAAAGCACTTGAAAAAATGGCTAAAATAGAAGAAATAACACAAACTCTACCAGGTATTAATTGTGGTGCATGTGGTGCGCCAACCTGCAGAGTATTAGCAGAAGATATTGTGAACGGAACGGCATCGGTTGAATCCTGCGTTGTCTTGTTCAAGCAAAAATAAAGAAGAGAATGAAGAGGTATGTGCATATGAAGGTTTGTGAATTAATAGACAAGTATCCCTTTAAAACTTTATCAAAGGGTGATTTAGAAAGAAGTATTTCAAATGTATATTCTTGCGATTTATTGAGCTGGGTTATGGCAAAAGGAAAAAATGATACAGCTTGGGTAACAGTTCAGACACATAGTAATATTCTAGCAGTGGCTTCACTTTTAGATTTTTCATGTGTTATTATCCCTGAAGGGATTAAGGTAGAAGCTGAAATTATTGAGAAAGCAAATGAGCAAGATATCACTATTTTATCGACAGACTTAGAGACCTTTGAAATTTTTAAAATTATGTATGAGGCTGGCATAAGATAATGGAAGTTTTTTATGATCTTCACATTCATTCATGTCTTTCGCCTTGTGGTGACGATGACATGACACCCAATAACATCGTTAACATGGCCCTTATAAAGGGGCTTGATGTCATTGCAATTACAGATCACAATACCGGTAAAAATGCTAGAGTCATCTGCGAAATCGGCGACCAGGCAGGACTGACTGTGATTCCTGGGATGGAAGTTCAAACTAAGGAAGAAGTTCACGTACTCTGTTATTTTCCAAGCATTTCTGATTTAGAAGCATTTGATTTGGCATTGGAGTCATACCGACTTTTAATTCCAAATCGACCTGATCACTTTGGCAAGCAGCAGATTATGAATCATGAGGATCAATGCGTGGCGGAATACCCATACGCGCTAATTGTATCGATTGAAATCAGTATAGAACAGTTGATTCGTCTTTGTAAAACACATCATGGCGTATGTGTTCCTGCGCATGTGAATAAAAGCGCAAACAGCATATTTGCCAATTTAGGTTTCATTCCACCAGATTTGGATGTGAAAACAGTAGAAATATATCTAAAAAGTCCCTTGAATGAGACTTTGGTCAAGGGGTATCGTCGAATTTTTAATTCGGATGCCCATTATCTAGAACATATTTCAGAAAGAGAACACACCATTGAAATTGGAAATAAAGAAATCATAAACGTACTGAACTATTTAAGTGGAGAGGAATAGTATGAGAGAATTATCGCTACATATATTGGACATCGCTCAAAACTCAATAAAGGCTGAAGCTGAGATATTGAGAATCGTTGTGATTGAAGATTTAGAGCAGGATAAGTTAATTATAAAAATAAAGGACGATGGCACCGGAATGGATTCAGAGACGGTATCAAAAGTCGTAGATCCATTTTATACCACACGTACCACACGTAAAGTCGGCCTTGGGATACCACTTTTCAAGAGTTCAGCAGAGCAATGTGACGGTTATTTTGAAATAAAATCACAACTGGGTGCTGGTACAGAAATCACAGCCCAGTTTAAGTACAGCCATATTGATAGGGTACCACTTGGCAATATGCCAGAGACGATAGTTACCATCATCAACGCGTGTGATCAGATGGACTTGATCTACACACATACCATCAACAATAGAACCTTTACATTGAATACGAAGGAAATTAAAAAGCTACTAGATGGTGTTCCTATTAGCAACATAGATGTCATCGCATGGCTTAGAGAATATATCTATGAGGGCTTAAACGAGCTCACACATGCTGGTTAAAAGGGGTTTTGAAATGGACTTAAGAAAGTTAGGCATTAAAGTTTTATTGATATCGATTCTGGGTTCGGTACTCTTAGGACAGTTAAACCTGGAGGGAAATGTAATCACGGCTTTGACCGTGTTTGGCATTGGCTCTGGAATTGTATTAATTTTTCTGGGTGACTTTTCAAAGTTTGATTAATTTTTGCTTAAAAGATTAAATGAGTGATGTTGGACAGGTTTTAGATCAAAAACCCGTCAACATCGCTTTTTTTTATCCAATAAGATGTTAAATTATTGTTAATTCGAAAAAATAGATATCTTTTCAAGTTGATTTGATATAAACTATATAAGTTATGTGCTTAAATAGAAGGAAGAGCCTTCAAGATTGAAACGGAGAGTAAGTATGTCAAGTGTAAAAGGCATTATCAATATTGCCGTGATTGCCCACGTAGATGCTGGGAAGTCAACTTTAGTAGATGCATTTTTAGGACAAAATGGTGTTTTTAGAAACAATGAAGTCGTTCCGGATTGTGTTATGGATAGTAACGATTTAGAGAGAGAGCGTGGTATCACGATCTATTCTAAGAACTGTTCAATAATGTATAAGGATTATAAAATAAATATAGTGGATACACCAGGCCATGCCGATTTTTCATCGGAAGTGGAACGTATTATGAAAACAGTAGATACTGTTATTCTTTTAGTAGACTCGAGTGAAGGCCCGATGCCTCAAACGAGATTCGTACTTAAGAAATCCCTTGAAAGAGGTTTAAAGCCGATTTTATTTATCAACAAAATTGATAAGAAGGACCAACGTGCTGAGGAAGTTGTTAACTTAGCCTTTGACCTATTTGTTGAGCTTGATGCAACAGATGAACAATTAGAATTCCCAATTATTTATGGTATTGCTAAGCAAGGTATTGCCAAAAGAGAAATGGCAGATGAAAGCGATAGCTTAGCGCCATTATTTGAAACCATATTAGAGCATGTTGAACCCTATGCAGAGAGTGTTGAAGCACCACTCAAAATGCAAATTTCATCGCTTGACTATGATGAGTATGTGGGTAGACTTGGTATTGGTAGAATTGTACAAGGTACAATCAAACAAGCGGATACCATCGCCATCTCAAGAAGAGATGGTAGCACTGCAAGAGGTAAGGTCGGAAAATTGTATGTTTACGAGGGCTTGGCAAGAGTTGAAGTTAAAGAGGCTGTTGCAGGAGATATGGTCGTTCTTTCAGGGATCGATGATATTTCAATCGGTGAAACCCTTTGTCATCCGGACCATGTGGATCCAATGCCGATGATTGAAATAGAAGAGCCAACACTTTCGATGAACTTCTTAATCAATGATTCGCCTTTCTGTGGTAAAAGCGGTAAATTCGTTACAAATAGACATTTGAAGAATAGATTGGACAAAGAACTCGAAGTTAATGTGGGCTTAAAAGTAGATGAGCTTGATAGCGTTCAAGACGGTTTTAAGGTTTCTGGTAGAGGTGAGCTTCACCTTTCGATTTTACTTGAAAACATGAGAAGAGAAGGCTACGAGGTTGCGGTTTCTAAACCACAGGTTCTTATGAGAACAGTTGATGGTATTTTATGTGAACCAGTTGAGAAAGTCATTGCAATTGTACCAGACGATTACTCTGGAACTGTTATTTCCCAACTCAACCTTAGAAAAGGCCAGATGGAAATGATGTCTTCTGATGATGGTTATACTAAAGTAGAATTCTTGGTGCCAACAAGGGGTCTTCTTGGTTACAGAAGTGAGTTTATCAACATCACCAGAGGTGAGGGTATCCTTCTTAGATCTTTCTATGAGTTCCAACCACATAAGGGTGAGATTCCTAAGAGAAACAACGGTGTTCTTATTTCTCAGCAAGGTGGAACAGCCATGGCTTATTCACTCTTTAACTTATCTGAAAGAGCGGTTATGTTAATCGATGCTGGTACAGATGTTTATGAGGGCATGGTTATTGGTATCAACTCAAGAAGAGAAGACATGACGGTTAACCCGACAAAGAACAAGAAATTAACCAATACGAGAGCATCTGGTTCTGATGATGCGATTAAACTCTTACCACCTAAGATCTTTAGCATGGAAGAGGCTTTAACCTTTATCGAAGACGATGAATTGTTGGAAATCACACCTGATGCTCTTAGAATCAGAAAGAGATATCTTAACGAGACAGAACGTCTTAGAGCTAGAAACAAAGTGAACAAAGAAATGATGGCCTAGTCCATAATCATTTTACAAGATATAAGGTCCAATCTATTTATTTAGATTGGGCTTTTTTATATGGATCAAAAGGCTTTATCTTGCTTTTATCACGAATTGTCAATTTATGAAGCGCTGTTAAATGGTGAGCAGAAAGCGCTTATACGGGATGCTAACCAAAAAATCACCCGTATAAAATCTTTTAAGATGTGGTGAAGGCTATAAAATCTTGCTGGATAGAGTTGACAAAATATGGTAAAAGCACTAGAATAAAAAGTGAATATCCATATAATGGAAAACGGAGGTGCCTGTGTTTACAACAGAAATGGCAGTGATCATGCCCTTAATATTGATTATGATTATGGGTCTACTATTTTTTCTAGTTTATGTTGTCAATGAAGATTTGGTCGAAATTCAGTCTAATTCATTGCTTTATGAAGTGCTCTATCATGCTTCAATCAATAAGGGGAGAGTGCCAGAGGACAAAGGCATTGTCACTGAAAAAACCTTTTATAAGAGGAAGTTTACCTATCCTCAAACTTATGAAGTCAATAATTTTGATCAATATTCAAACATCAGCAAACGGACTCCTGAATTTGAGCGTTACAATCCGCGAATTTACCTTCTTATTAAAAAGGGCATTATTCGAGTGATGGATAGAGGTGACCAGTGAAAAAACACAAATTAAGTAAGGGCAATGGGAAACGTTCGCAATCACTTGAGAGTTCAAGGGGAAACATAACGATTTTTCTTGTGATTGTCATCCCTTTTATGATTTTTGGGATTTTTGTCATATACGATCTGATTGAGGTCAAGCAAATGGAGAGTCAAGCCCTAAAGGTTACAGTGGCATGTAGTGAGGCTAGACTTTCTAGATATAATGCATTTTTATTTGAACGATATGGATTGTTGGCTTATTTAGAAGACGGCTCTCTTGAAAACATGATTAAAAAATACTATGAAAAAAATAAATTGGGTTCAAATCTTGAAATTGAAATTAGCCATCAGTCTCTTGATGATCCAATTGAGTATTTAAGTGCTGTGAAATCAGCTGCACCGTATGTAATATCGGAAGTTGTAATTGATGAAACCATGAAATTGCTCGAGCAGAATCAATCTGTATTGAAGGCTCAAAAATTGGTAAATGACAAAATTGATCGCTATCAAGAACTCGCTAAATCGTTTGAACGCTCTAAGACACATGAAGCTCTTGAGAAAGCAATTGATTTTAGAGATAGTCATGAGTTAAGAGAAAAGCTCATAATTTTTAGAAGTTACATAGATGAAGGCAATCTTGATTTTAAACTTGCATGTGTCAAAAATGAGATTATTGACAAGGAAATTGAGATGAGCATAGATCAGCGTATTGATCCTGATGCCATTGGAAATATTGAAACAGATATAGACACCGTGAAATCCATTTATAAGGAGGTTTGGTCCGAAACTCAAGTCAAGGCCCTTAAATCTGCCTATGATGTACAAACCAATCAATTGTATTATGGTTACATCAAGCTAATGGAAGACCAGTCTCAACTATCTGCCATAGAGCAGGCACTAGATCAGATAGAAGTACAGATACAGGGTTTGAACCAAATGATTACAGAGCTATCACGCGTTGAGCCCATGCCGATTGAAGCGATTGAAAATTTGATGGTTCAAATTAATGATTACCGGCAAATACAGTTCTCACTTCACGAAAGAGAAACTGACATAAGGGCCTCAACTAAGCAATCAACTGAAGCCTTGCTTAAACACTTGACCCAGGATCAAAATAGCTTGATGAATGCCTTAAACACCTTGAAGGCAAAGCTGGATAAAATGGTGGGTTCGAAAATTGGGCTGGAAAGCAAAATCTTGCCTATTGGACCGGCGTATTTGTACTCAGAACATAATAAGGCATCTGATAATAGGGCCTTTAATGAAGCCATAAACCAGATATCCCTTCCTGAGAAGATAATGATTAATGAGTATCTGATAACCATATGCAAGAGCCTTGTAGACCATGATGTACGTTATTTTGACCCCTTAAAGGTTCGTGAGACGCCCCATGCCAATATAAATGGTGAGGTTGAATACCTACTTGGCCATTCCAATTCAGATGTTGAAAATTTTAACGAAGTCAGAAGTGAACTTTTAATAATGCGAACTGGCTTAAATCTAATTGGCATTATTTTAGATCCCGAAAAGCGGAGTGAAATCACATCTTTGTCTGCGCCATTGCCTTTCCCATGGAATGCAGTGGCCTATTCATCAATCTTAGTAATTTGGTCAGGTGCTGAAGGCTTTTATGATGTATCTGTTATTGAATCTGGAAAGGGTCAGCACTTTATAAAAAAGGATGGTGAATGGTGCTTTAGTCTTGAAAGTCTACTGCAATCAGAGGGCACCTTAAGTGAAGCTATTGCTAGTGCAGAAGAGCAGCATAAGAATATATCGGAACCAAACAAACAGACTGTGAATTTACTGGATACCAAGCTGTATTACAGGGATTATTTGAGAATTTTAATCAATGCCCAAGGGCTAGATCGAACCATCCTTAGGCATATGGAATTGGTGGCATCACAAATTCAAACAGACAGTCAAGGGGAGCATTCACTTGCCAACTTTCAAATAGGCCATAAAATAGGCTTGAAAAGTCATTTTTCTTACTTTTTTAAATCAGATACCTCTGCTTATTGGTTAAATTTTTCAAATGCATACGATTTGCATTTTGAGAGATAGGGGATGAATATGCTTGATAAGTACATGAAGGAATCAGAAAGAGGATCTGTTACCATAGAAGCGACGCTTACATTTACACTGGTTCTGGTTCTCTTGATCATTTCAATTGGCACCGTATTCTCAGTTATGGTCAACGAACGCATGAATCAAATCGCCCTACAGGTCACCGGTGAGATGCAAATATATGCCTTGTCGGCCTATGAAGGTGAAGATGTGGTAAATCGTGAAATTTCTGAAGGTATTTTGGAAGCTTTGATTTTGGAGAAATTTCATAAGCTATTGTCTTTGCAAGCCATGGAGACGTTTGTTGAGGTGGACAACCTGCTCACCATAGTTGATTCCAAACTCGAAACAGATGGTGTCTTTTCATTGAACCTCTATTATCGATTTAAAATGCCCACAATATTAAAAACACAAATACTGAGTTATCCAATTGTGGGTCTTGCGCATAGTGATGGTGTCGAATATGAAAGTAAACTCGTTTATATTACAAACACTGGTGAAAAATACCACAAAGAAACGTGTTTTCACCTTAGGAAGAGTAAGATTGCAATAGATATTAAGGCGGCTAGAGATCGAGGTTATCAGTCGTGTAAAAACTGCTATAAGGCACAAGTGGAAAAGGAGTAAGCTATGATTGAGCATGATTCAAAGACAAATCAGAGTTATTGGGTAAAAAGAGTGCCGCTCAGACGCGCTAAACGTGAACTGGAAGCACTTAAGGCAGTTAAGGGCACTATGTTTCCACAATTGATGGATTATCATGTTGAAAGCGATGCATTTGTTTTAAAATTGCTTTATATAGAGGGCTGTCCGCTTGCAGAAGCCAAGTTAAGGGGAGATCAAGCACCTGGACTATTTGTAAGGATGATTCACGTCCTTAAATACCTTCACGAACAAAATCTACTACATCGCGACCTGAGCGCCAATAATATCCTCGTGGATGCCTGTAATAATGTCTATTTTATAGATTTTGGTCTTGCGGCTAAAAAAGAGGCGGTTTGTCTTGAAACTGAAACACATGGGACATTGGCATATGCGGCACCAGAAGCGGTATTTAACCCTAAAGCCTATGATGAATCCTGTGATATTTTTGCACTTTCCAAGGTGTTTCTAGAGAAATTTCAGGGAATTAGCCATCAGTTTGATCCAAGGTTTTACAAGATCCTGATGAGATGCCAGTCACTTGAGCCCAAGTATCGATTTGGAACCTGTTCAGAAATTCTTCATGAAATAGATAGGAGTCTTTAATACAATCTTAATCTACTAATGGTATGCTGTAAGAAAGGTGTTCTCATATTGCTAATGCCTAAAAGAGGAGAAAATATATGAAAACAAGACTACTTATCGTTACAAAT
>NZ_JBVBZF010000045.1:0-16446 GCF_057447755.1 Fusibacter sp.
GTACTGATGTTGAACATTTTGGCCAACTCACCGATCAAAAATTTTTCCCTCATAGGCCCTCCTTTTAATTTATGCACAATTACCATTATATGTTAAGGTTCTGAAACGTCTATTTTATACAGGCTTCAAGATTTTCTAATCCTTTAATTAGTGTCATTATACATGAGTTGAATAGGTTAGACAATCTCGAAATCCTCTTACTAAGGATATAAAAAAAAATTTTTATACCCTTCTTCAAATTTGGTATAATAAGACAAGTACCAATTTTCTGACAATTTAGACATTTAATTTTATGCACATTACAAATTTCTAGCTTCGAAAGGACAACCTCTATGCTTAAACGACAGCAACTAAGACTCTATGGTTATTTGTTATTTGCCCTTATTCTTGGTGTATTGGGATTTAATACACTATTTCAGAAATCACCTCAAATCATTTCTCCCTATGAAGCATCACACTTTGATGCAATCTCTGACCCCGTGTATCAAGGGCGTTCTCTTGGTTCAGAAGGCCATAAGCGATTTGAAGAAACACTGATTTCCCATTTTACCACCCTAAAAATTCCTGCCTTTGAAGCAGATTACAGACACCCTTTTAACCTGAATCGAATTGAGTTCGACAAGCATGCCACATTCACCATTGGCGATGAAGCCTCTTTTAAAGTGAATGAGGACTATATGACCCTTTATAGTGATATCACTGGTCCAATCGACTATCAGGGCGACCTTATTCTCTTAGAGCGCAATTATTTCAGTATTGACCCTGACTTAATCAAGGGGAAGGTTGTGGTATCTACCTTTAACAGACTAACAGATGAAATTTTAGAATACGCCATTAACCACGAGGTCAAGGGGCTCTTGGTATTAGATGATTATAATAACTTAACGGATATTAAACTAGATCCCTATTATGGCAAGCATGTCTCAGACCATCTTTACATCGGTGAAATATCAAGCAAGACTTATATGCAACTTCGCAATATTGCTAAAAATCACCTTTTTGAAGGCTATGAATATAAAGAGGATAAGCCTAACGACCCAATATCAGGCACCATTCCTAATGCGACGCTTTCTATTAAAGACCGTTATCCTGTTGATACAGGTCAAAATATCATTGGGAAAATTGACGGCAAATCGGATCAGTATGTCTGTTTCTACACTACATACGATGGTATCGGGCAGTACCAGGAAACGGTTTATAACAGCGAACTTGTTCATCTGTCAGGAACTGAAGTACTGATGAACCTTATGTCGTACTGTGCAGGTCAGCCAGAGAAACCTGATAAGACAATCTACTTTGCCTTTGTAGATGCAGGTGCACTGGGTAATCAAGGGGCTGAAGTGCTTTCATCTCAATTGCCTCAGGGGGGTGAATTTATCAATCTGGGCATCTTTGGCATTCCAGAGTCAGATGGGCTCATTTTAAGTTCTAAATCCCCGCTGGTCATCCAGTCAAGTACAGAGTCCAGTATTTTATCTCTTAGACTGTTTCAATATCTTGAAGCCTTAAATATTCCTGTGACAGAATCTGAAATGAGCAATCATGACAGCGCCATATTCTTAAGCTCTACCGGGCTACCTTCCGTTAAAATTGCCCAATCAAGTGAGACTTACGCCTTTATTGGGCATGAAATGCCCGTGTCAGATGATGCACTTGAAAAAGGAACGAACCAAGTAATTGCCATGGTCGCCAATGCTTATTTTGGACATTCGGATTATACCTTCATCCCCTTGTTCATTCGCCTTAGTGCACTCCTACTCTATATACTCATCGTATTGATGTTATTTATTAGAGCAGTCTTCAAATGGGATCCTGAATTTAAGTGGTTGGGCTATGAGATTTATCTGTCAACGCCTTATATGTTATTGACCAAGCTCTTAAAGGTTTTATTGCCCACAATTATCATGATCACCATTGTACTTTTCATCCTCTTGATGCCAAGTTATATAACCAAAACGCATTATAACGGAGGTTACACCAACTACGTTTTTAACCTCCATGCCCAGCGAGTGGTTCACTATTTGACACAAGTCTTCACAGACTTTAACGCTATGATCCCCGCAAGTCTTAAGACATCTTTGTGGGTAAGTTTTAAGAACTCTATTAGACTATTTTCCGTAAGCATCATGATTTCACTGGTAATTGGTCTTTCACTTGGCATTTATATGGCCCTTAAACCTAGAAAAATCATGACCCTCTTACAGATGGTGGTCTATTCAATACCCGATGTCTTACTCTGCCTGTTCGGTCTCTTGAGCATCATATGGCTGGTAAAGCACGATGCACTTGGCCCCTTTACAGCAGAGCAACTTAGGATAACCATCGTACCAACCATTATCATGTGTATAGCGCCTTCAATTTATATTTCTAGAATGGTAGAGCTCAATTGTAGCGAGCTCTTAGATCAGCCATTTGTATTTGGTGCAATCGCAAGGGGTGTATCCTTTGGAAAAATACTCTTTACCCATATTTTACCCATGCTTTTAGCTTCATTATTTTCAACCATGACCTCTATCTTGAGAATTATATTGGTCAATTTAATCATTGTAGAATTTTTATTTTCAAGTGTGGGCATCGGCGCTTACCTCATTATCAAAAGAAGCGATCCAACCTATGTCTTACTTATATCCGTTTGCCTTGGGCTAATGTATTTTATTGCAAACACATTTTTTAGGCTTATTGGCTTTATCATGAATCCACTGAAGAGGAGGGCCCTATGAAACGTTACTTAAATGGTTATCTCATAACTGGAAGCCTCATCTTGTTTATAATGTTACTTGTGATTATCACGCCCTTCCTTTTCACAGATAAGAATCCCTATGCCACTAATATTTTGGACAGCTATACAGATGACCAGGGTCAGTTTCAACTTAAGACAGCACCCTTTGCACCCGATGACTTTTATCTTCTTGGCACAGATGATTCTGGGCGTGATGTCCTAAGCTTTATCATTTATGGCACACGACTCACAATTGCCGTCGCCCTAATGGTCACTTTTTTAAGATTTTTAGTTGCCTTGATCATCGGCATCGCCTCAGGATATGATCACATTATCCCAAAGATGCTCATCGAGCAGTTCAACAATGTTTTTAATGCCATTCCCCCAATCTTAATCTGTATTTTGATACTGAGTCTACCCTACTTGAAAACATTCACTAAAACAGGGTCTACAATTGTCTTTATATTTGTTTTGACTCTAGTGGAATGGGCAAAACTTGGCGGTATTGTCAGCGAGCGTGTTTCTGAAATCCGACAAAAGGACTTTATTAAGAGTGAAGTGGTCATTGGCAAAAGTAATCTACACATCATTTTTGCCAATATCCTGCCCCATATCATGCCAGAACTCTTTGTCCTCTTCTTCATGGAAATTGCCAGAGTTTTGGCGATTTTGATGCAGCTTGGTATTTTTAATGTTTTTATTGGTAACCTTCGAATAGTTGCCTCAACAGATGCCGGTAGCCTCGTGGGCAAAGCCACCAGCTTTGAACCCGAATGGTCCAGTATGCTGGGTTCTGCCAAAAACTACATTCGAACCGCACCGTGGATTGTGTTTTCTAGTGCCATTGCCTTTTTCACAGTTGTCTTTGGTTTTAATTTGATTGGTGAAGGTCTTAGGATTCAGCTTAAAAAGAGAGCCATCTCTCAAATGAGCCCAAACAATGCACTAAAAGGTGTCATCGCCATGGTGGTGGTTTCAGCCCTCATCACTGGCCCTATTGTCTTTTCTTCACTTCAGTACAATGATTTCAATTTAAACGAGAGTGAAGCCGTATATTTTGACGCCGAAACCGCTCTAGTTGGCGATCCTACTCACCAGTCGTATATTGTCAATCGCCTTAAAAGCCTCTCCATATCGCCGCTAGAGGGCACTGATTATCTAGTACCCTTCGAAGAATTGACTTATCACTGGCTCGAAAGCGTTTCCTTTGATAGTGATGGGTCAAGTCTTGATAATGTCTTTTTGTACACCTATCAAGGTCATGAGTATACATCCCGTGTAATTGATGCCCGTATGATGGATTTAATAAGACTGGACAACGAGACGGCTTCACGCTTTGAGGACAAGTATGTTCTGATAGAGCCTAAGCTCTTTAGAGATGAAGGCTGGCTAAATTTCGCGCACAAGTTATTAAACGAGACAAAAGCACGCGGCGTTTTCATACTTTCAGATGACATACCACCCTTGAACCACATTGGCACCAATACGGATAAGGGCATCATCGCTGCGATTCCATCAAAATATGAGGCTTTGATCTTAAATAAGCCTTTGACGATTTCTGTGAAAAGCCATACTAAAACAGATCAATTGACCAATATTGTCGGCGTCATAGAAGGCCATCCTGATGAAAATGATCCAAAGTGCATCATACTGGGATTTGATCTCAACTATCAAGATCAAGAAGAAGGTCAACGTCGGTACAGATTCATATTCAACTTCTTAAGTCAACTCAAGGCAAACGAGTCCAAGCTGACCAAACGCATCATGGTTGTCTTTTGGGATGGTGGCGCTTTGGGTGAAGCCTCTGGCAAATCATATTATCAAAGCTCTTATCTCTACCCCATTAAGAATACGGAAATGTATTTTGAGCTCAGCTCACTTAAGTTTAACGATGGCCTTCAAGCCCCAATATATGTAGACACTCAATTTATTTCAAACGTTAAACCCGTGCCTGCTAACTTCACCAACCTCATGCTTGATAATATGACACTTGAATATGTTCGAAAAGACTTAAGCGTCTATAAACGAGAGCCTTTTTATTACAAGTGGGGCATTCCAACTTTATTTATGGGTTCAGACTATTTAACAGATCAACAAGCAAACGATATCGGTAATTTATTGATAGAGTCTATCGTTTTTGAGCTCTATTAAGACAAAACAGGAGGCATAAATGACATCTCATCCAATCCTTTCAATAAAGGACTATCACGTTTCCCTCTGGATTCAAGATCAAATGACACCTGTAATTCGAGGTGTAGACCTCTTGGTCAATCAAGGTGAGATTTTAGGCATATTAGGGGAGTCTGGAAGCGGCAAATCTGTCTTGCTCAAGACCTTCCTTGGGCTTATGAAAAAGGACAATTACAGGATTACCCAAGGGGAAGTTATTTTTAATGGTCAGCCCTTATTGACACTTTCACAGGCTGAAAAGACTGCGGTCTTGGGCAAGGAAATTGCCTTTATTTTTCAAAATCCTACCCAGGCCTTATCACCTTTTAAAACAGTACTTTGGCACTTTAAAGAAATTTTTAAAATACACGCTTCAAACTTTAACTTAAATCATGTCATGGAAGCCCTTGAAGATGTGGGTATTAAAAATGCTGAATCAGTCCTCAATATGTATCCCTACCAACTCAGTGGTGGTATGGGGCAAAGAATTGCAATCGCCCTTGCTGTGGTTTTAAGGCCCAAGCTCATCATCGCAGATGAACCTACCAGTGCAATAGATGCGTCATTGAAATCAAAGATCCTGACACTCCTTTATGATGTCAATCAAAAATATGGTACCAGCATGATTCTTGTGACCCATGATTTCGATGTCATTAGACGTATTGCCCATAAAACTGCTGTGATGTATGGCGGGCTGGTGATGTCCTACAGCAATACTTCAGATTTATTTGAAAACGCAGTCCATCCCTACACCATCGGCCTTATAAAATGTGCCAATTCCCTTAAAGGTGAGGCCCATGAGATTTTTCAGTTAGAGGGATATCCCAAGAGTCCTGTGAATTTTACAGATGCTTGTCCATTCTCAGAAAGATGTGCCTATAAGACTTCCATATGCGAAAGTGTAATACCGCTTGCTGAAGCCTATAGAGACGGTTATTACCGTTGTTGCAATCCACTGGTGGAAGGAGTCAACAATGAATCCAAATAAAAATATCATAGAAGTAAGAAACGTCATTAAGAAATACTATATAAAAAATAGTCTCTTTAAAAAAAGGGATATTATCAGCGCTGTTAACGACCTCTCATTCGATATCCACGCGGGTGAAATACTCGGCATCATCGGCGAATCCGGGTCAGGAAAAACCACAATAGGCGAACTGATTGTCAAACTCAACACGCAAACACAGGGGCAAATTAAATACCACTTTGATGAAAAGCATTTCCGCAAAGAAATTCAAATCGTCATGCAGCAGTCAAAGGAAGTTTTCGATCCCCTAATGAGTGTTGAGAAATTATTGCTTGAAGCCGTAAAAAAGCACCAGTCACTTTCAAAGCCCGACCAAGCTAAAGAAGTGGACCACTTACTCATCTCTGTTGGCATCAATCCCCAAGACCGGCATAAAAAGATCAATACCTTCAGTGGTGGACAGCTTCAGAGAATCTGTATCGCTAGGGCCCTTGCTGTTAAACCCAAGGTCTTGATTTTAGACGAGCCTGTTTCTGCACTGGATGTTTCAGTTCAGGGTCAAATTATTAACCTGCTTTTAAAGCTTCACCAAACCATGGATTTGACCTATGTCATGATCAGCCACGATCTCAATATCGTGCGTTTGATGTGCCATCGTATTGCCGTTATGAGAAATGGTCAACTCCTCGAGATCAACGATACCGATCAGATTTTTAAAAATCCTCAGCATGAATACACCAAAAAGCTGATTACGGATTTTGATATATGACCTTTAGGCCATCTTGTCAAGCCATCTAGGACTAAGCGCCCAGATCCGCCTAGTTCAATATATTGACACTACCTATTTTAAATTTCAAACGTGTTAAAGGCTGATTACGAATCAATGACTTTCCTCTTTTTTTTATTTGACACTGGTATAATATAAGTGTAAATAGATAATTCTGCCAAACATTTTTCGGTTTGGCTATATAAGGAGGCGTAACATGAAAAAGTTATTCAAAGCGGCACTGATTATGATGCTTGCCGTTGCGATGAGTATCCCGGCTTTTGCGGTAACCAACACAGACGACGTTATTTTTTCAGATATCAGTTCCACACATTATGCCTATGAAGCCATCAAGACCATGAAAGCTTACGGCATCATCAGCGGTTACCCAGATGGTACATTTAGACCCAATAATATCGTTAGTAGAGTTGAGTTCGCCACAATGATGGTGAAAGCTCTACAACTGGACATCAACATGAATGCCAGTTCATCCTTCTCGGATATGAACACAGAGGCATGGGCAATCCCATACGTAGAAGCTTCAAAGAGCTTTTTAACAGGCTATACAACGGCTTCTGGATATGCCTTTAAACCAAACGAACCTTCTGTTCGCGAAGACATGGCAGTGGCACTTATAAAAGCCCTTAAAAAATCTTATGATTCTGATGCTATTTTAGCTTTATATGCAGATCAAAATTTGATTTCTTCAAACTTAAGACCCTATGTTGCATCTGCAATCAACAACAACTTAATGGTTGGCGAAACCATTGGATCAGTCAAGTATTTTTACCCTCAAAGATCACTTACAAGAGCAGAAGCAGCTTCTCTTTTAATGAATGTCATCAGAGAAGAAAAAATTACCTTTGAAGGTGAAGAGAAAGTAACTTTTGGTGACAATACTGACACAGATAACAATACAAACGATGATTCAAATAAATCTTACGAATTCGAACTTGAACGCGCTGGTAACGACAATGGTGCGGTAGTTCTCAAGTGGGATAAAATAAACCATCCAGATTTCCAAGGCTACAAGGTCGTCGCTTCAAAAACAGACAAAACACCAGTTTATCCAGACAACGGATATGCTTACTATATTACAGACAAAAATAAAACCACTGCATTAATCAAGGCAGGTAGTGCTTACAACGGCACTGAGTTTTCAAAATTTGAAGCTGGTCAAACTTATTATTTTAGTGTCACTGCACTCTACAAAGACAAAAAAGTACCAAGTAACACCCTTAAAATCACCCTTCCGGGTTCGCCAAGCATAGGTGATCAAGAGGATGAGGATGAGAATGAGGACAAGGCTCTGACACTTCAAGCAGAAAACAAGGGCGATTACATCGAACTTCAATGGACCATTTCTCAAGAAGTGAAATTTCAAGGCTATAAAATAGTTGCATCAATGTCAGATCAAACACCTAGTTATCCTGAAAATGGCTACTATGCATATTTAACAGACCGTAACGTACACCAAATCACCATTTCAAAAGATGCACTGTACAATGGTGGTGATATTGTTAAATTTGAAAAAGGGAAGACTTATTATTTTTCAATCACATACCTATATGACGGGGATAAAAAATCCAGCAATGTCGTAAGAATTGAGTTCTAGGTTATTTCAATAGATAATAGATTTCCCCCCTGTGGAGACAAGCCCTTAATTTGAGCTTGTCTTTTTTTTCGTTTTTTTGTAGTGACGAATTTTTGTGATGCACTCTTTAAGATGGTATAATTTAATCAATAAATTAACCTTAGAGGTGATCAACATGGATGCTATTGACTACGAAATACTTAAAATCTTACAAGACAACGCCAGAATATCCATCACAGACCTTTCCAAACAGGTCAATCTTTCCAGACCCAGTGTCAGCGAGCGTCTTACAAAACTCATAGAATCTGGGATCATTGACAAGTTTACCACACTCTTAGCCGTGAACAAGCTCAGTCAAAGGGTTGTTTTTTATATGGAAATCAGCGATTTGAAAGTCACCAGTGACGAGATTGTCAAAAGACTCAAGGACAACCCCTATATCACAGAAATTCATTGTGTTACAGGCAAGACCAATTACATCTGCAAGGCCTGCATGCCAAGTGTTGAAGAAATGAATTTACTGCTTTCAGACCTCACCAAAGTGAGCCATGTGGTCACATCCATTGTTTTACACTCACCACTGAGCCATAGACCTCTGAACCTGTAAAGCCAGACAATTGAGATAGCGCCCCCCCTTCATTGATTCTTGACGTTCTGTTGCCAAAATACATTAAAAAGGTTCAAAACGTCAGCCATTTGTCTAATATAAAAACGATTTAACATGGTAGAGGCTAGCATCTTCATGTTAAGATGACTTATAAAAGT
Source organism: Fusibacter sp. (assembly GCF_057447755.1). Classification (NCBI taxonomy): domain Bacteria; kingdom Bacillati; phylum Bacillota; class Clostridia; order Eubacteriales; family Fusibacteraceae; genus Fusibacter; species Fusibacter sp. The sequence continues at coordinate 8,981 of NZ_JBVBZF010000045.1, forward strand.
TTGGAGGCTGAATATGATGAGAAATTTTGAAACACATCTTGAATTTGCAAAGGATTTAGACCTTAAAGACCCCTTAAGAGACCTTCGTAATCAATTTTATATCAATGAAGGTGAACTTTATATGGACGGCAATTCTCTCGGACTCTGCTCCAAGGATGCTGAACGTGGATTGATGGAAGCTTTTGACGTATGGAAAAATGAAGGCATCAAGATTTGGGGCACTCAAAAGGGTAGATTTTTTAACTATTCGCGAAACATCGCTAATAAGCTAGCGCCTTTAATCAAGGCTGACCCTAAAGAAATCGCCATTATGGGCAGTATCACATCCAATATCCATCAGGCATTTACAACCTTTTATAAACCTACACCTACAAGATATAAAATCGTAGTGGATGCCCTCAATTTTCCAACGGACATCTATGCCATTAAAAGCATTATTGAACTATTAGGCCGAAATGTTGATGAAACCCTTGTAACTGTACAAAGTCGTGATGGCAGGACCTTAAATGACGATGATATCATCGCGACCTTTAAGGATGATGTTGCAATCGTCTTATTACCTGCTGTTCTATACAGAAGTGCTCAACTCCTCAATATGAAAAAAATAACAGAAGCGGCCCATAAGAAGGGCATTCTTATCGGCTGGGATCTTGCCCACTCAATTGGCGCAGTTCCTCACGATTTTAATGACATCAAACCTGATTTTGCTGTTTGGTGCTCCTATAAATACCTGAATGGTGGTCCTGGCGCAGTGGCAGGCCTATATATTAATAAAATGCACTTTTCAAAGAGCGCAGGTCTCAAGGGTTGGTTTGGCAACAAAGATGACTCTCAATTCCTATTAAAGCACGATTTTGAACAAGACTCAGATGCAAGTGGTTTCCTTCAGGGCACGCCTCACTTACTCTCTATGGCGCCACTAGATGCCATGCTGGATGTCTTTAACGCAGTGGGGATGACTGCCATCAGAGAAAAGTCACTCAACATTACCGCCTATCTCATGGCACTTATAGATTCTAAGCTTACACCATATGGCTATAGCATCGGCAATCCTAGAGATGATCATGAGCGTGGAGGTCATGTCTGTCTAGAACATGATGAGGCCTACCGCATCAGCATCGCACTTCGCGACATGAAGGTCATCCCAGATTATAGAGAACCCAATGTGATCAGACTTGCGCCTGTGGCCCTCTATGTCTCCTATGAAGAGGTGTATAGACTCGTGGATATTCTTGAAAATATCGCAAAAGAAAAGCTCTACGAAAACTATTCCATAGAGCGCGTTACAGTCTTATAAAATTTCCAGTGGGGCTTAGAGTTCAACTCTTCTTTTTTCTCGATTACTTTCGATGACAGCATGAATAATTTTAATGACATTTGCGCCATCTTCGGCACTTACGGGGAGTGGCGCATTTTTCGTAATGGCTTCATAGATGCCCTTATAATAGTCTCGATAATCGCCACGCTCGCTTACTACTACAGTTCTAGCGTCTAGGGTATTCAATATACCGTACATATCTTCAGATTCTTCACCCCAATGTGCATCTTGTGGCAATAGTCCCTTTCGAAGGGCATCTTCTTGAACATCAAGACCATACTTAACATAGGTACCTTCAGTTCCGAGAAGCATAAATCTTGGCGTTGGCGCTTTCACAAGGTTTCCAGCTTTTAGCGTTACTTTGAGTTCATCATAGTATAGGATTATTTCGAACTGGTCATCAACAACCCCTCTCCTTTGTGAAGCATAGTCGCCATAGACTTCCTTGGGAAGTCCAAATAAATGAAGGGCTTGGTCTATGAGATGTGACCCTAAATCATATAATGTACCAGAGCCAGGATGGGCTTCCTCCCGCCACGAATTTTCCTTGAACGCATTTCTAAATCGATCAAAATGGGATTCAAGTTCAACTATCCGACCAACTTTATTCTCTTTAATAATCTTTTTAAGCGTCTTAAAATCACTGTCAAATCTTCTATTGTGATAAACAGATAGGCAAGAGTTCATTTCCTTGGCAATAACGATGAGTTCAACCGCTTCTTCTAGTGTTACCGTAAAGGGCTTTTCAATCACCACGTGTTTGCCATTTCTAAGTGCTGCCTCAGCAAGGGGTTTATGACTTGTGTTAGGCGTACAGATGACGACGAGATCGATTTCAGGTGCATTGATGATTGCCTCAGGTGTACTAACGACCTCAACTTGGTCGAAATCCTCTAATGCCTGTGCTTTTTTCACCGGATCTGAAGTGTAGATTTTTGAAACCTCAAAGCCTTCCACTGTTTTTATGATCGCGCCATGAAATACCTTGCCAGATAAGCCATACCCTATGATTCCCACCTTTAAAAGTGCCATTAGCTACCTCCTATGATTAATGATTAATGGTTAATAGTTACTATTTATTATTGCTCATATTTGATATCGTCAATAATTGCCTAGGTTAATACTACTATTGTAGTGAATTATGATGCGTTTGACAATGCCCCTATGAATCCCCCCTCATATTTCCATGTGAATGCTTGGCAGACTGTGTAATTTTTCGTATAATAGGTCTACGTCTAAACATAGGAGATTTAAAGATGCACAAAGATTCTAAACGCTTTTTCAATGAAACCTATAAGAATTGGCAAAAGACCATCTCACCTGAAATGCAAACGATCATTTCAAGGACAATGGTCTTATTGAATGTTAATGAATCAGATTCAGTTTTAGATGTAGGCTGTGGCACAGGTGTCCTTTATGACGCCTTCATGAAATTGGGTGTTACCCATTACCTTGGGCTTGATATCTCTGAAAAAATGCTTTCGTCATTTCAGGCGACATTTCCAAATGCCCCAACTCTCATAGGCAACTTTGACGCGCCTCTGAACCTTGATGCCAAATATGATCTGTGTATAATCTTCAACAGCATTCCACACTTTGAAAACATGGAAGCTGTCTTTGAAAATGCCTATAACAGCTTAAAGTCAGGTGGTAAATTTGCCATCGTACACGCGAGAACACGAAAGCAGTTGGCCTTACATCATCAAAAGATTAACTACCAAATGACGCGAGATGCCATTCCTTCTGATTTCACACTTATGACCCTCTGTAAACAATATGGCTTTGACTTTAGGACCATCGTCGATTTAGACTTCTTTTATTTTGAATGTGTAAAAGCCTTATAAATAACGCACCGTGTTTTCTTTACGCTTAGGCGCATTTGTTACAGCAACATCCTTATAGCCTAAAAGAACAGCATAATATGGCTCATGGGTTTCAGGAATCTCCATTTTAGCCTTATACTCATCACCATAAGGACTGCTGAACAAGAAATTAATCATACCATTCCAGCAAGCGCCTATGTTGATGGATTCAGCTGCGAGCAACATATTTTGAGTTGCTGCGGCACAGTCTTCTCTTGGCATCATGCCATTTTTATCACCTGAAACCACAACTAGAGTTGGTGCATTATAGAAGATGTGGAAGGCATCATTGTTTGCCATTTTTTGAATAAGAGCATCTGTATGATTTTTCGCCATTTCTTTAGATTTTAAGTTCATCTCATCAATGAGGGCCTTATCTTGAATTACTGTAAAGTGCCACGGTTGTTGGTTGTGTGCACTTGGTGCATATAAACCCGCTTCAATGATCGTTTCTAATGCTTCTCTGCTAATTTGCTTTTCTTGATATTTTCTAGTGGTTCTTCTCGCCTTAATATTTCTGATTACCTCGTTCATTCCTTTACCTCCAGCAATTTAATGATGTTCGTTCGTGTACGAACAATACTTGGTGAAAAAAGAGACTTAAAAGTCTCTGATGGTTATGATTTTTGAAAATTAATTGCATTTTGAACCGCTTGATCTAAATAACCCTCGAATTCTTTTTTCTCGTCATCTGCAAGACCTGTAAGCAAAAGCTCTAAAAATTCAGCTTCAAATACCTTAAGTGTTTCTCGGATTTTTAAGCCCTCATCTGTAAGTGCAATATAGATACTGCGTTTGTCTTCAAGGCATTCATGTTTGGAGATAATGCCCAAGCCCTGATATTTGTTGATAATATCCGACAATGAAGATTTAGAGATTTGCCAGCGCTTTGATACCTCTCCAAAAACAATGGCACTCTTGTCCACTGGCAGAATATAAAAAAGCGGAATATGGCTCGATAATATGGGCAAGTTTTCTTCCGTAATACGACGCGTCAAAAACTTATCCGCCACAGACAGCATATATCTAATTTTACCTATTGCACATTCAAATCTCATACAATCACCTTTCATTCGGTTCCGAACAATTCTATTTTAACGGATGTCTTTCACCCTGTCAACATTATTTTTTATTTGTTAAAGGTCATCTATGACGACACCGGCAACCTTTGCCACTGATACGGCTTGACAGGCGGTCATAATGACGCCCTTAATATCTTCGATTCGATAACCCATGCCTTCTATATCACAGGTTCTAAAATCAATATGATTCAAACTTGCCCCAGAAAATTGAGTCTCTCTGAAGCTATCCTTTTCAAGCTCTACTTCATTAAAAGTAGCATTTTGAAAATCTGAGCGTTCAAAATTTGTCGTCTCAAAAACAGATTTTTTAAGCTGTGAAAATCTATAATTGGCATATTTACTATGACAATTTGAGAACCTCACATTCATAAAAGTTGCATTACTGAAATTCGTACCAACCATTTTACAGTTCTTAAAGATGGTCTTATGGATTATGGCGTCTGTAAAGTCTGCATTGGAAAAATCACAGTTTTCAAAGATAACATCCTTCAAATCCAATCTGTGGAACCTTGATCCTTTAAAAGAAACCTCATTGAGGTGGGATTCCCTTATGTATAAACACTCCGCCTGCTCATCCTCAATTTTTCCACCTACACAGAGTATGCCACGAATAAAAGCCTCATTTTCTATATGGATTTCAGGTGTGGACACTTCTATCAAGTTTTGAGGGACCTGAGGTCTTGGCACTTTAATTGTCTTTTTCTTTTGTGGCATGAAAGTATCTCCTTAAGCTTTTATATCTAAATTTGAGAGTGTGTCTATCGCTTAATCCATCTTGTACAGGGTTTATTTCAGGATGACTTATCATTTATAAGACCTTTTTTTCCCTAATTATTGTATAATGAATCAAACACATCATCACATTATATCATGATATTCAAAGAGAAGGAGGCTTGTTCAAATGTTTAATCTCAGCGCATTTTTAACCTACGCCATCGTCGTAACCTTTACACCAGGTCCCAACAACATCACATCACTTGCCACTGCTGGTCAATTAGGCTATCGCAGAACGCTGAATTTTATGTTTGGTGTCGCAACAGGCTTTTTTGTCATTATGTCGCTTTCAAGCTTTTTTAATCTCATGCTCATGAGTATCATACCGAAAATTAAAATCTTCATGACCTTGATTGGTACGCTTTACATGCTTTACTTGGCCTATAAGATCTCCGGTATCCATCTCAGTCATAAACCTGAAAAACAAAAACACACTTTTGAAGAAATGGCCAATATGAAGACCGGACTGCTTATGCAATTTGTTAATCCTAAAGTCATCATCTATGGCATTACCATTACTTCTACCTTTATTACACCCTACTTTAGTTCGGCTTTCGCGCTCCTTGGTTTTTCTCTGTTTCTTTCTCTACTCGCACTGATATCAACTTCTTGCTGGGCCTTGTTTGGAAGCACCTTCAACAAAATGCTGGCGATTTATCAAAAGCAGTTTAACATCGTCATGTCCCTACTCCTCTTATACAGTGCCTATTCTATCCTGTCAGGGCTTTTTCACTAGGGTCATTTAGACGCTTCTTTTTGGGGTATATATTAGATAGAAGGGGTGTGATGATATGACAGAAAAGAAAATCATTTCAATGATCAGCGTCAAAGATGAAGAAAAAGAAAAATCGGACAAAAAAAAGCGTGCTGAAGAGTTTTTAAAAACAGTCAACAGCAAGCTTAAAAAAAGTGAGCATGAAACTTGGATGATCCATGATCATGATCATCTATATGACGATCACAAGTAGTTATCGTTGATTATAAATCTCCCATATTCGCGATTTTGAAGCCTCAGAAAGTCCAGATTGACTTAAAACAGACTCAATTTCTGACTTACTTCCAAAGCCGTACAAGAAACCATTGAGCTTAGAGGCTAAAATCGAATTTTGTAAATTATTTTCATCACCAAACATCTCTACTAGCTCTGAATATAGAGACACCTCTGCTTTTAAAGCCTTTAGTTGATGTTCTGGCTCAGCTAGATAAAAGACCTCATATGGTTTTAATTCCGTATAAACTAGGAGACCCTTTTGAACAGCAATTTGCTTTTGCTGTTCTATTATTTTTTGAGCACTTTTCATTTCAACTTCATTCCGATAAAAGAGCAGACTTTTTACTCTCTGATAATAGGGCTTTGAAGTCGCATTGTGGCTTTCAAAAAAGAGGTTCACCATAGCTTCGTAACTGATTTGAGATGGATCGTAGTCAATTTCTATGACCTCTGAATGAAACCCCACATTCTGGTAGTTGGGGTTTGTCGACTGACCACCTGCATAGCCCGTCCGGGTTCTCAAAACACCCTCAATTGCAGCAAACCTTGCTGCAGGTTCCCAAAATCAGCCCATCCCCAGTGTAATGGTTTGAAAATCGCCTTCATATTTTTCAATATCTGGGTACTGACCTGTCCACTTGGCATCATAAAGAAATTGTCCATGAGGTGTATATGGCAAACAAACCTGGCCTTCCTCGATTGGAATATTCAGAGTCTTTACCTCAGGCAATCTTTGATCTGCATTTATCATAAAAAGACTTAAGGATAAAATCATCAGCCCTAATAAACCTATTATTATCTTATGCTTTTGCTTCATTATGTTCACCTCTTCAAGGACCTGCTTTATAGCTAGACCCCTCTTTTTTATTTATACCCCTAAATCGCTCTACTAATATGAATTTAGTTTAAACACTCGCCCTAAAAATCTTTTCTTGACACGTGCATTTAAATGCATGTATAATGCTAATATGAAAACGACCTGTAAAGACAATTGCGGCCTAACGCCAGAACAAATGAATATGTTATTTCAACAAGATATTTTTCGAATTCTTGGCGAGGGTATTCGAATTGAACTTATTAAATATCTTGCACTTCATGGTCCTTCAGATATCAGTACGATTTCAGACCATTTTCCTCAAGATCGCTCTGTGATTTCAAAGCATCTAAAAATGATGAGAGAGGAAGGTATTCTCATCCTTATAAAGGATTCAAGACATCATTATTATCAACTTGATGGCATGGCATTGCTCTATAAAATGGAGACCGTAGTCGAGGATATCAAAGTCATTTTAAAGAATACCTGCGAGGAAACCTATGAACTTCTTTATGAAAAACGTATGACTTATAACGATTATCTGAACCAGCACCAAAAATAATCAAGAAAAACCAAAGCGATTCGTTCGCTTTTTCTTAAAATATTAACGTGCATTTAAATGCAC
>NZ_JBVBZF010000046.1:0-16227 GCF_057447755.1 Fusibacter sp.
ATGGCTTTTGTTTCCGTTTTGTCTTTTCAGACTTTTATCACTTGTTTCTGTTAAGCAACTTCCATCACCGAAATGATTTCCATAAGCTCAAAGAATTGCGTGTTTTAATTCATTTGCGCTATTCAATTTTCAAGGTCCTGTGTGCTGTCGTTTACATTTTGTTCAACTGCGTTTAACGTAGTTTTTACAATGTGTGACAGCTTTTAAATTATATCAAACGTTTTAATCCATGTCAATACTTGAAACGCATTTTTTATTTGATATTTTTTAGTGTTTGTTGCTTTCCCGAAAGTTTACTTCGTCAAGCGACTTGATTATCTTACTACAGATAGACATGTGCGTCAACACCTTTTGTTTACTTTTTTTCACCAATTCAAAAGTTGTTCTATTCTTAATTTTCTGACACTTTTCAAGTGTCTGAAATCACTAGTTCTCAACGTATTTATCCATCAAATCAAAGCCTTGCAAACCTATGCTGTCATTACTTTTTTTATACTGCCTATTCACCTCTAAATTTAAACTTCACTGAAATAACTTAGCTATTTTCGTTATTGGACGACAATCTATATCATTAATAAGATACTTTTCATGACCTTTATGACAAAACAGATGACTGTTTTCATCATTTTTCATTATTCAATGTCAAAACCTTGTATTGATGTTAGCATTCTCATCTAACCACTTTTCACAAGCAGAATACTCTTACTCAAAGAACTAATGATCTATAACAACATTTAAGCCACCTTCGATGTCTCAAACCAATTTTCGCTGACGCTGTTTGAGATTGAACACTTCTCTTCACAGCTTTCGGCTCAAATTTTGTTGTATATAATCATTTAACGTCAAAACCTTGTTTTGACGTTAACATTCTCATCTAACCGCTTTTCACAAGTAGAACACTCTTGCTCAAAGAACTAATGATATATAATAAAAAAACCAGCATCAAAAACGAATGCTGGTTTATTATACACATGCCAATACTTTTGCATTAAAGTGACTTAAATAACATCAAAAATCTCTTTAGTTGTCACTTCATAGAAAGCATACTTATTAAAATAGGTTCTTTTACTGATTAAAATCTCATAGCCCTCTTTTTCAAAGATCATGCCACGGCCATAGTGTTTAACAAAATGCCATCCCATGCCTTTCATTTCTATAAGGAAATCGATCTCATGGTCTATCTTTGCCACAAACGATAGCGCTTTAAATGATATCTTCTGGACATTTTTGTCTTTGGTCTCAATTTTTAGAATTCCCATAAGGACGTCTAACCATTTCAATTCGTAACTGACCTTTAATATCATGCTCACTGTAAGTGCAATAATTAATCCATTAACAACCTTTCTCATTTTAGGATTCATGATAAACCTCCTTATGTTTCATTTTTCATTAGATACCCATTTTAAACTTTGTTACTCTAATTCGTGCTTCTGTTTTCTAACCATTTTGTCAAGACCAACTTACTTGGTAAATCCAATTCATCTCCTGATTTCGGGATACTTGAAATTCTGAACTTCTCAATATCTTCAATTTCAATGTCAGAAGGCAAAAGATAAGCACTAATGAGGCTTCCCTTCTTCATCCTCACAATTTGAATTCCCTTGGTATTTTTAGTCACCTTTTCAGTGATTAAATCAGTACCACATAAAAGTGCTCGCTGCTCGCCTTTTGGATCTTCCCTAACGGCCAATATGGCACTTTCTTCTATAAAGTAGAAAATACCTGTCAATTTTGACTCGTCCGAATAAGCCTTTACCAATTTCTTTCTATTGGTTTTGGTCTTATAAGCTTCTAAAGGCACTCTAGCCACTTTACCGTTTTCAAATCCAAAAATCATAAAGCCCTGGAAATCTCTTGTGATAACACAATAGATGACTTCTTCATCTTTATCCATATCCAGAATATTAGGTAAGTATACCCCTAAGCTACTCACCTTTTGGTCTTCTATTTCATACAACTTCATTTTATATACATTGTTTTGATTTGTAAAAAAGAGAATTTCATCTTTATTGTTACCGTCAATCTCCTGCAGAATTTCATCTTCTTCCTTGATCTTGTGATCTCCACTAGATCTCAAAGAAACAAGGGAAACCTTCTTAAGATAATTATGGGCCGTGAAAAACACTTTCAAATTGTAATCCTCAATGTGATTTTCTTCATTGTGAATTACAATATCATCAGGCATAACCAACTGAGTCTTTCTTTCCTGACCATATTTTTTTACCACACGCTCTAAATCTTTTATAATGACCTTATTGACTTTAGCTTCACTATTCAAGAGCTCATTTAGCTTTGTAATTTCTTGTTCAAGAGCACTAACTTCACTTAAACGATTGATAATATATTCTTTATTTAAGGATCTTAACTTGATATCTGCAACATACTCAGCTTGAATCTCATCGATACCAAAAGCCTTCATAAGGTTGCCAACGACTTCCTTATCGTGCTCAGTCTCTCTTACAATCTTGATTGCCAAGTCTATATCCAATAAAACTTCTTTAAGACCATATAGGAGGTGCAACTTGTCTGATAAGCGTTTGATGTCATATCTGACTGCTCTACGAATGCATTCCCTTCTAAAGATCAGCCATTCATTTAATATGGATTTAATGCCCAGTACCTTAGGTCGGCCATTGATTAACATGTTAAAGTTACAAGAAAAGCTGTCTTCAAGCGTTGTGTACTTAAAGAGTTTTGCGATTAATTTATCCGCATCAGTGCTTCGCTTTAAATCGATTGTAACCTTGAGACCTTTTAAGTCCGTCTCATCTCTCACATCATTTATTTCTTTAATACGTCCTAACTTAACAAGCTCAATAATACGGTCAATAATTTGCTCTACTGTTGTCGTATAGGGAATTTCCGTAATCTCAATCATGTTGTCTTTTTTGATATACTCGGCTTTTCCTCTAATCTTAAAGCTACCTTGACCTGTTTCATAGATTTTTTGAATTTCATCAGGCACATAGATAATCTCGCCACCTGTTGGAAAATCAGGTGCAGGCATCAATGAGATCAGGTCCACTTCTGGATTTTTGATAAAGGCAATCGTCAAATTGCAAAGCTCTCTCAAGTTGAAACTCGCAAAATTACTTGCCATACCTACAGCAATCCCTTTATTAGGATTTGCCAATATATTTGGAAAAGTAATCGGAAGGAGTGTGGGCTCTTTCATTGTACCATCATAGTTATCCACAAAATCGACGTTATCCTTGTCAATATCCATAAATATTTCTTCACAGATGTCATCAAGCTTTACTTCGGTATATCTCGGTGCAGCATATTTCATATCTCTAGAGGTCACTTTACCAAAGTTACCCTTAGAATCAATATAGGGTAAAAGCAACGACTCATTTGCACGCGCCAGCCTGACCAAAGTTGCATAGATGGCCTGGTCCCCATGTGGATTGAGTTTCATGGTTTGACCGACAACATTTGCAGATTTAGTTCTCTGCCCCTTTAACAATCTCATCTTATACATGGTGAAGAGAATTTTTCTATGAGAAGGTTTAAAGCCATCGATTTCCGGTATCGCCCTAGAAACAATAACACTCATAGCATAGGGCATATAATTATGTTCAAGTGTTTCTGTAATTTTCTGTTCAATAATCAAATCTTTATGCATGTAACACTCCTATTTTGATTTAACTTAAATCGAGCATTTCTAAATAGTGCTCACCATTCTCTTCTATAAATTCTTTTCTGCCACTGAGATCATCACCAAGTAACACTTCAAACATCTTTTGTGTTTCAAATATATTATCAGATGTCACTCGGACGAGTTTTCTCGTTGCAGGACACATGGTTGTATGCCACATCATATCTGGATTATTTTCACCAAGTCCTTTTGATCTTTGGATTGTGTATTTCTTTTTAATTTTCTTGACCATGTCATTCTTTTCTTTTTCATTGTATGCAAAAAGTGTTTCACCATCCGCCACATTAATTTCAAACAAAGGTGACTCCGCGATATATACATTTCCCTGATCAATCAAGGTTGGTATAAGTCTATAGATCATGGTAAGAACCAATGTCCTAATTTGAAAACCATCAACATCGGCATCTGTACAGATTATAATTTTGTCCCATTTTAAGCTGTCATAATTAAAGGTATCCAGTTCTTTGTTGTGTCGTGTTTTGATTTCCACGCCACATCCCAATACTTTTATAAGATCCGTTATGATTTCAGACTGGAATATTTTTTCATAATCTGCCTTCAGACAGTTTAATATCTTCCCTCTTATTGGCATCAATGCTTGGAACTCACTATCTCTTGCCATTTTACATGCACCAAGAGCTGAGTCCCCTTCTAGAATATAAAGTTCTCTAACACCGGTATCCTTTGTTCTACAATCCACGAACTTCTTGACCCTATTTGTCAAATCAATCTTTGAGCTTAAAGTCTTTTTTAAATTAAGTCGCGTCGTTTCTGCTTTTTCTCTAGACCGTTTGTTGATAATAATCTGATCAACAACCTTCAAGGCCTCTTCTTTATTCTCAATAAAGTAGATTTCAAGATTCTTTTTAATAACATCTGTCATAAATTCTTGTATAAATTTATTTGTAATGGCTTTCTTTGTTTGATTTTCATAACTTGTAACAGTTGAAAAAGAGTTGGTCACTAAAATCAAAGAGTCTTGAATGTCTACAAATGATATTTTCTTCTCATTTTTATTATACTTGTTTTCATTTTTTATGAATTTATCAATTTCATACACAAAGGCATTTTTAACTGCTTTATCAGGTGAGCCACCGTGTTCAAGAAAACTTGAGTTATGAAAATACTCAAGTAGGTTGACTTCATTGTTAAAAGTGAAAGCAACTTGTGTTTTTACTTTATAGTCTGGCATATCCTCACGGTCTCTACCAAAACCTTCGTCCTCGAAATAACAGATGGACGATATGGATTTTTCATCACCAATTTCCTCAATGTAATCCTTAATACCGTTCTCATAAATATATTCATAAAATAAATTTTGTGCTTCATCTTCTAAAATAAACTTAATTCCTGAGTTTACAATAGATTGTTTTTTTAAAACACTTTGGTAAAATTCTATGGGAATATTGATATCTTTGAATACATCTAAGTCAGGTCGCCATTTAATCTGAGACCCTGTACGTTTGTATTTTTTTTCTTCTTTGACAAAACCATCTTTTACGATCTTACCTTTTTTAAAACTTAGGCGATATTCAAAGCCATCTCTGTGAATGATGACGTCCATATATTCTGAACTATACTGTGTTGCACACAAACCAAGACCATTTAAACCCAAGCTGTATTCATAGACATCTGAATCGTTGTTATTATACTTGCCACCTGCATAGAGCTCAGTAAAGATTAGTTCCCAGTTATACTTCTTTTCATTTTGATTGTAGTCAACAGGAATCCCCCTAGCATTATCAATAACAGATATTGAAAGGTCTTCGTGTCTAATCACTTTGATTTCTTTACCAAAGCCTTGTCGTGCTTCATCGATTGAATTGGAGAGTATCTCGAAAAATGAGTGCTGACATCCTTCCAATCCATCTGAACCAAATATGACTGAAGGTCTTTTTCTTACTCTATCTGCGCCTTTTAGAGCGACGATACTTTCATTTGTATATTTTTGTTGACTCATTTTACACCTCTTAAACAATATTATGCATTCTATTTTTTTCTCCAATCCTAATCATATCAAATGTTAGCAAGGAAATGCAAGTGTTTTGTTTCGAACGCACGTTCTAACCATCTTCTTTAAAAATATTCTCTATAAAATATAAAAAATCTTTACTACAATTAAGTGAATTCCACTAATTGAGTAAAGATTTGATAACAATCTTTTAATAATGCTTTTTGATCCTGTCTTATTTTTGACACATACCGCAGTTAAATAATCACATGTCCAACATGCTTTCGATTTCCAGTTCAATATGACGTCTTAGGTCAAAAAATGATTCTCCTACTTTAATAAGCGGTCTTGCAGGATCATCTTTATAGGTCATAATAACTTCACCCTCTTGTCCATTGTTCAATCGAACTCTATGACCGATGTAAAAGTGTGAAATATTTGATAAAAAAGTCTTGGACATTGAAAAATCCAAAGAGCTATAGCATTTCTCAAGTATAAAGCTAGCAACCTCAAAGGGATGCATTGCAGGTTTATAAACACGATCGGCAGTCATTGCACAATAAACATCAGCCACTGATACAATTTTTGCAATATAACTCATTTGATTGCCTGTTATCCCATTGGGATAGCCAGTACCATCCACTCTTTCATGGTGTTGGAGGACCCCAAGCATAACATCATAGTTGATATTTGGAATATCCTTTATGAGAATATAGCCAAGAGTTGCATGGGTCTTTATGACCTTGAATTCCTCAAAATTTAAAGGACCTGGCTTATTCAAAATGTTATCCGGGATATTACACTTTCCAATATCGTGTAAAAGTCCAGCTAATGCTGCATCCTTAATCCCCTTAACATCCTGTTTAACCCACTTGGCCAAAAGCCCGGAAATCATGGATACTCGAACAGAATGATCAAATGTATAATCGTCATAAGCATGGATCTGCCACATTTTTCGCGTGAAGGATTCATCATTCAAAATCGCTTCATACAAGGGTTCCAGGGTATCTTGAATTTCCTCATAGACCGGTACTCGACCTAACCGAAATTCATTGTAGATCCCCTTGAATTTATTGACAGTAGTCTGATATTTTTCTTCCACATCAGAAGGCGAGTTTAATCGATTCTGAGGCTCAGTTTTGGTAGATGTACCCTCTGGTTCTATTTGAGAATCTGAAAGTCGAATATTGACAGATTTGATTTGTTTTCTTTTGAGATACTGAATATGAACATCACTAAGAAGAGTATGCGCTCCAATAAGAACAACCCCATTATCATCATAGACATCTTCTAATAATTCCATGCCAACCTCAAGTTGCGTAACATCTACTTTTGTCATTTAACCACCTGTTAATCAATTTATATTTCCCCACTTGTATTATAAACGTTTACGGTGAAAAAAACCAGTCATTTTTTATATTTCACATACGCAGGCCTTTGTTTCAGTGGCTTTATAGTCTGTTTTCAGGATGAGCGGGTTCTAAGAATTGTACCCTATCGGCAACGATTTCAGTCATATAAACCACTTCCCCATCTTCTTTTTCAAATTTACTTGTGGCAACTTTACCAGTGATACTGATCAAGGCCCCTTTGTCTAAATACTTGCAACAATTTTCTGCTGTCTTCCCCCAAACTGTTATTCTCGGAAAGTCAGCAGTTGGTTTGCCTTCGCTTCTTTTTTCATCCTTTTGAGAACTGCCTAGATACCGATCAATGGCTAAATTAAACTTTGTAACATATTTTTCTTCTCCAATTAATTTTAACTCTGGTGCCTGGGTCAACCGCCCTACTAAACTAACATTATTCATACGACCTCCTGTATTTTCCATATTTTGGTATTGATATTATTTTACCATTATTTTACATTTTGTCAAATGTTTTGACTTGTTTTTTTTTATTTTTAAGTTATAATTGAAATGTATTTCGTATATCGAAATTTTGAGGTGATTATGTATTTTATTAAAAAGAGGCCAACAGATCCTGAACTGAATCCCAATTTGAAAATGAACATTTACAATGGTATTTTCTATGCCATTGCAATAAATTTAGTAAACCCTTATTTTGCCAAGTTTGCAGAAAGATTAGGTGCTAGTGACTATGAACTCGCATTTCTAAACTCTTGGCCGGCCTTCGTCAGCATATTCGCCCTGATTCCTGGCGCTTTGATTATCGAAGGGATGGGAAACAAAAAAAAATCCACAATGTTCATTATGTTGGCGCATAAAATTTTCTATCTGACACTGGCTGTGGTCCCTTTTATCAACCACATATCCAAACCATGGTTATTCGTTTTCTTAGTTGGCCTTATGAACTTTCCGGGCTCAGTTTATCTTATGGGGTATCAGACTTGTATCGGGGACATTTTCACTTCTCGTGAAAGAGGACGTGCTATGGGACTGAGGAATCGGTACTCTGATGTTTTTCGACTCATGGTCACACTCTTAGCTGGACAATTACTCACACGTATTCCAACCAATAACGGCGAGGTTATCGCGCTCTATCAAATTTTCTTTGTTGTTGCCTTTGTATTCGGCATTTTTGAAGTCATAAGCTTCAATAAATTCAATATAAGCATTGATCATTCTCAAAATACAAACTCATTTAAAGTAGCCCTTAAAGATGCTATAAAATTTGTCAGTCATGACCGAGCTTTTAAAGTTTTTATGGCATGTTCGCTGACTTTTCACTTCGGTTGGCAGATGGGATGGCCACTATTTAATATATTCATGATTAAAACCTTGGGTGCCAATGAAGCATGGTTAAGTGCGATCTCTATTGCATCAGGTCTTTCTTCAATTGCAACCTCTACACTATGGGCTAAGTTCTCTGATAAGTATGGCAATACACTCACCATTGCAATTGCCACTTTTGGTATGAGTATTACGCCGATTTTATATGCACTGAGCAACTCTATTTGGATGTTGGTCGTCTTTAACATTATTATTGGCGTTTCAATAGCAGGTACCATATTGGTATTGTTCAATATGTTGTTAGAGGTAACACCCACAAAGAATCGTACAACCATCATTTCTATCTACAATACTTTTATCGCTGTATCTGCTACAATTGCACCCATTGTCGGTGTTACCCTTAAAAACTTCACAAATATAAAAACAGCCCTCATCATCGTCGGATGCTTCAGGCTGCTTGGTAGTTTTACTTTTTACCTTAGAAAAAAATTGACTTAGTGGCATTATCAGTTTTCGTTACTTTCAGTCATCTCTATTGAGGCCTCCAAATAGGTCAGAAGGAGTTTTAAGGAATCAATAAATGATCTGACAAGTGTTTCATCCATAATTTCATTCCTTATGGCGACTTCTAAGTCATAGCACACAGTTTCAAGTTGCTTGTCGCCTATATTACCGGCCAACCCCTTAATATTGTGTGCACTGGTTCGAATGTTCTGCCAATTTTGTGCCATCAAATCATTTTCAATCACCTCAGGTAGAGCATGATATTTTAGATAGAATTTCTTGCAAATTCGTTCATATAGTTTTTCATTACCTTCAAGCTTGCGAAGTGCTTCTTTCACATCTATAACGTGTTTTTGTTCATTCATCTGTTCAATTAAAACTGTTTGACTAAAAAACTGAGCCACTCTCTTCTTAATTGCTGAAATACTAACAGGTTTTTTCAAAAGATCTATAGCACCATTTTCTAGTACATAATGAACATCATCATCATTGCTATAGCCTGTAGTAATAATAACATTGACATCCTCATCAATTCCTTTTAACGCTTCAAAGGTCTCTCGTCCATTCATTTCAGGCATAATCATGTCCATAATGATCAGTTCAATTCTGTCTCTGTTTTGTTCATAAATTGACATACCATCAAAGGCATTATCCGCTTCATAAACATTATAACCCTGATCTGATAAAACGTTTACAAAGAGCATTCTAACAATCTCTTCATCATCAATGATCAATATGCCATTTTTTTGAATGTTTTCATGTGCGTGTTCAACCAAATTTGAAGTTTTCTTTTGACCATCACTTGTAGAAAGTGTAATCATAAATACAGTTTCACCCTCTTCACTTGAAAAACTCAAGTGACCATTCATTTCACTTATAATGGATTTCACCGTTGTAAGTCCCATTCCAGACTTATTAGCATCTCCTTTGGTTGTAAAAAATGGTTCAAAGATACGGTCCTTAATTGAATCTGATATACCAACCCCATTGTCCACAACCTTAACATGGACACATTCTTTTATCGCATCATGTTCTACAACGATGTGAATGGACGGCTTTTCAATATTAAGCGTGGCATCTATAGCGTTTAAAATTAAACTGACGATCACATTAAAAAACATGTCCTCATTCCCCATGACAAATATCGCTTCATCAGGAACATCAAGGCTAATATTGGTGTTGATATCATACATATGATTTACAAATTTAACAGCACTTTCAATGCTTTTTTTAATATCCATAGCACTTTGTTTTGCTATTTGAGAATTGCTCATCATTAAGAGTTGATCCGTTGTCTCTTGTAAGGTTAACGCAGTTCTACTAATAATCTCAATATACTCCCTAACGGTTTTCGGCAAGGTCTTAAAATCGCTAATGAGGTTCAAATAGCCAACAATGCCCATTAATTTATTATTGTAATCTAGGGCGATACCTTTAGATACTTGATCAAACACTTGCATTTTATCAAGGGCTGTCTGTTTTTCTCTTATAAACTTATCCTGGGTAATATCTCTTATAATTTCAACAACACCGACAATTCTGTTCTGGTCATCAAAAACAGGATGGGTGTTTTGCTCATACCACTGATGATCCTGATAATACTCTCTTGTAAAGGCCTTTTCCTGTTCAAGGGTTTTTTTAACAATACAGCGTTCACATTCATCATGGCCCGGACTAAAAACTTCTGTACATGTTCTACCGATAATATTTTCATTATCACAATAGATTTTTTTATACCGGGTATGATTTAAGGTGACAATTTCTTTATTGGCATTGTAATAGGTAATCTGATCGCTAACACTGCTAATGAGGGTGTCTTTTTCTCTTTCAGATTGTCGGATTCTCTCTAAAACACTATTGATAACCGTTACGTCCTGAATTGTGCCTTCAAAGAAATTATGACCGTTCTTTATGGTCTTCACTAGGATAATCTGAACGTGTTTAAGACCGCCCTTCTTTGTCTTGAGTTTAAATTCTAAAGTATAATGTCCTGCATGCTTTTTAATCACATTAAGCATGGTAATAATGCGTTCTTTATCATCATCTTCAACTAAGTCAAGGAGCATATCTGTGTTAAAGATTATTGGGGCTTCCAGCTCAAGAATATCGTAGATTACTTCTGAAGCAAACAACTTATCAAAGTCATCCACAAATTCAAAATGACCAAGTTTAGCTAGTTTCTCAGCATTCACCAATTTAGATGTTTGTTCAATCAATTGAGCTTGCATCATGATTCGCTCAGAGATGTCGATGATAATGATGATCGTTCCCGTAAATCGGCTTTCTTCATCATACATAGGCGAAGCATAAAGCATCAGAGATTGTCCTTTGTTTCGCTTGATGCCTTTAATAATGGTATTAATGGTATGACCGTTCTGGATGGTTTGCAAGAGTTCAGAAACGGAGATCCCTGTATCGGTTTCATATTTTTCCACGATATACTCACTGACTCTTTCAATGGTCATCTCAAAATCTTCATGCAAATTTAATAGCTTTGTAGCCTCTTCGTTAATCACTTCAATGCGGCCATTTCGCTTGGTTACGATAATACCCGTTGGCGACTGGTCAATAATGCCTTCCAGAAGTTTTTTCGATTCCTCCAGCCTTTTCGCTGATAACATCTTGTCTGTAATATCCACTGTATTACCGATGACATAAATCGGAATGTTATTAGCACTATAGTAGGTTTTACCGAAAAGCTGAATATATCTTATTTCAGAACTATTTGTAATTCTGAAAATGACATCCAAAGCCTCTGATGCCCAAACTGCACGAGAGAACTTTGTTTCAAAGTAATTTCGATCACTTAAATGTATCATGTCAAGAAACTGCTCAAAGGTTATTTCATTCCCCATATCGTTTATTTTAAACATATCATCAAAGGTTTCAGACACGTCAAAAACACTTCGCGATACATCGTAACGCCAATGTGCCATATGTGATATTTTTTCTGATTCGGTCAATATATACTTACTCTCTTCAAGTTTTAGTACAACATTTTTAATTTCGGAAATATTTCTGTTGATCAAAAGAATCGAAGCGCCATCTTCATCCTCTAAATAACGGCCTCTGGCCCGCATCCATTCCCATTCGTTTCCATTTTGATATCGGTATTCAAATTGAATTTCTGTCTTTTTTTCAGATGTGAGAATATCAATTGACTCATAGACCAAAGATCGATCGTCTTCATGAATATTATTGATCCACTGTAAGTAAGGAATTTCTACGCCAATAAAGCCCTTTTCCATGTCAAACTGTTTATAAAAATTAACATTTTTACTTGGGAGCTTAATTTCAAATATTCCATCTTGAATGGCATCAAACAATTGGGTGAACTTAATTTGAGAGTCTGCAAATTTTCGTTTGTAGATCAATTTTTCTGACACATCCCTAATGACTAGAATAAGTTTCTCTCGATCTTCAACCTCGATGTGCTTACCTGTGATCTCAACTGGAATTTCACTACCATCTTTATGAATATAGATGCGATCAAATTTATGTGAATGATGGTTTCTCGTAACCTCCCAGTTTTCTTTAACCATATTAAGCGTCAGTGCTTTCGTAATATCAACAATGGTTTTTGTCAAGAGTTCACGATCTTCATAACCCAACATTCTGCAAAAAGCTTCGTTTGAATATTCAATCTTGCCATCAAAATCAATAATTACAATGCCCTCTCTAATATGATTTAAAATATTCTTTCCAATGATTTCAGGACTATAGTGGATTGAAGATGCATCCACATAACTAAGTACCAACCCTGTTACAACCCGATGATCATTTTGAATGCATTCCTCCACGATGAACTGGTCACCATCAACGAGTTTAATGCGCTCTGTTTTAAACTCTTCAGGATTCAGAATGATTTTCTTGAGATAAAGTTGAGATTCAATATCTAAAAGTTCAAAAAAGAAATGCCACTTTTTAATGGGCTTGCCTAGCTTGATCTCCAAAGTATCATTATAGAGAATATCATCATTAATTAAATCTGCAACAATATAATGTGATTGATTCAGGACCATACTGTTTCTGTAAATGACATTGAATGCCTGACTTTTTAAACGTTCATAATAAACTTCAGTCAAATCAAAAATATTGGTACAAATATGCTTGTTTCTTTGGTAATAAATAATCTTTTCTTCGATCTGAAAAAATTTCTTTTCATTATGCTTATTTAAAAAAGTTTCGTCCCGTAGTACAGACTTACTTTCTTCAAGCATGACCTCGTGTTCCATTTCCAAATGCCATGTTGGAGATTTGTCTTCTCCAAAGAGCGTATAAAAGGGTTGCCCCTCCACTTCTTTTGCACGCTTATCAAAAAATACTTCTGCTTTTTTATTGATATAGACAATGCGCCCAAAGAGTTCACGTATGATAACAGCATAGGGTGCATACTCCCACATTTCTTGAAAGCTCTTGTGTTGCAATCTCAAATCTTTTTTTATGAGTGCAAGTTCACTGATATCCTTTACATAGATGGCAACGTATTTATTGCCATAGTCAATTATTCTCACTCTTATATGTAATTTGATGTTATTAAAATCTTTGATTTCAAAAGCATTTTCGCCTCTTTTTACAGAGCTGATAATATCCTCTAGATTTACAAAGTGCTGATTTGCTAGAATAAGCTCTTCAAACAAGCTATTGTAGCTGACGAGATCCATGTTGTCTTTTTTGACAATTGCAACAGCTTCATCAATATTATTAAGAAGCTCTGAGTGTCCTAGGTCTTGTGTCTCCATGAAATTATTGACAATGGCTTTCACACTGAGTTTGCTCTTTGAAAAGTAGAAGAGCGCATAAAATAAAATTGACATCACATACAATTGGTTAAGGAACAGAAGGGACAAGTCCCTGTTCACCAATGTCTTGATGTCAAAAAGAAGCATTAGAAATAAAAGTGAATAAATAAAGTAATATCTATCCCCTTTATTCTTTAAATTATTAGAAATGAGTTTATAGAGTGTAATTGTTTCTAGGATTATTTTAATGACGATAATTACAAATACCACTGATGCCCTCCATTACTTTATAAATCAACTGTTTTTGCTATAAATAATGTTAAGTCATTGAGTAAGTTTATAATTTCAGCTTTTTTCTTGTCTTTTATGATTTGTACAACAGGTCTTGTTTGAGCATCTTTATTTTCCTTAATGACGATTCCAGTCTGCTTATTAGAAAGCTCAACGATAGTACCCACAGGGTATATGTTGACCACTTTGATCAAGTGGTAGTAAATCTCTCTGTCCAATTGATATACTGCCTCTGCACGGATCGTTTCGAGTGCCATATCCACATTCATTTTATCTCGATAAGACCGATTGGATACGAGGGCATTAAAAATATCACAGATGGTAACAATGCGTACATGCACTGGAATACTTTCAGCTTCCAGCATCATAGGATAGCCATTTCCGTCAAGCTTTTCATGGTGCAATAAAATAATTTGTCTTGAAATGGGTGAAATAGAAAGTGAATCCTTAAGCATATCATATCCAAGCTTTGAATGCTCTTTAATATGTGCTAGTTCTTCTGTGGTCAAGGGTTCTACTTTATTAAGCACCTCATTGGGAATTTTCATCTTGCCGATATCATGTAGCATGGCACCAACACCGACCTTTTGAACATACTGATTGTTAAGACCAAGACTCTTGGCAACCAGCATTGAAAGGATCGCAACCTCAGCAGAATGGTTATAGGTATACATATCTGTTCCCATAAGCTCAGTCATAACATATAGGGTATCCTTATTTTGAAAGATCATTTCCATCATTTGATCGATGATATCCTTGATTTCATCAACGCCTTTTGGAGAAAGGGAGATGCCCTTTCGCTCTGTAATTTCCTTAAAGATATTTTTAACCGTACTTATTGATCTCACTTTTATCTCATCGGAAATAACATTGTCGAACTCAAGCCCTTCAGATAATTCGTCATCTATATAGACGCAATGAATACTGGATTGTTTAAGTCGATCTATGTAGTTGAGCGTTAAATCTACGCCTTTTGCTAAGAGCAACTGGCATTTTTCATCATAAACCGCTTTTCCCAATATATCTCCAGGTTCAACGCGTTCAATACTTTTTAACCTCACTTAAAACCTCCAACTGAATAGTCCACAAATTAAAAATTACCAACTTTTTTATTATGCCATAAACCTTTTTCTATTGATATAGGACCTTGGTGCTACCTTAATTATACCCTCATATGATTAAAAATAATACTCTTTATGATTTTATATTCTATAATTTTATTGCATTAATAAAATTTAATCACAGCTGCTAACAGGTTGTTAAAAGCATATATGTTTAATCCACTTTTCATAAATTGAAATAAAAAGGGGGATATCCCCCCTTTTTATTGACTTCAATTAAACCAAAATTATTTAATTAACTCATAAAATGCATAAACAGCCTCCGCTCGTTGCATCTTTAGAGAAAGATCTCTACTGCCATCAGATCTTCTGTATTTATCATTTTTCATTTTAGAAGCAATTTCAGACCATGAAAAACTTCTGTTTACAATTCGACCGGCAATACCTTCAAACTCAGAATAGCTGACTTCACTTTCTGGATTGAATAAACCTTTTGAGTCAAGTGATAGATAACCATAATCCACAACGTATTTTACTGCACTATAATCAGGATCTGTTGAACTGATATCGCCAATACTATACATTGATGAAGCAGCATAGTTTTGTGACGGCACCATTATTTTATAAAGCATCTTTGCCAAATCTAATTTTGACAGTTTTATATCTGGTTCAAAGTATGGCGAATCTTCCACGATACCTCGTCTCATGAGTGTATAAATTTCCTTATAAGCCCAATTGAATCGAATATCTAATATATTGCTATAGTCTTCATCTATGAAGATCGCATATTCCCCTCCATTAAACATACCGGCAGGAATTTCTGTTGAAATTAAACCATCTTCGAGTGTTGAATACTGATAAACCCATTGATAATTCTCCCATTTGTATATGCCTGCTTTTTCAGACCCATAGTACTCAAATGATAATTTGATAGGTTTAAGCAGTTCTATTCTACCTTCCTGATTATCAACACTTACAACATATTTAGAACTAACAGGCTTAAAGTCAGCCTTTTGCTGATTGGTATTCTGAAGTTTGAACAAATTGAGATAAGTCGGTGTGGTAATTGTTGCAGCTGGGATGTACATGGTCACAGGTGTTCTAATTTCTTTTTCTATCACGCCA
Organism: Fusibacter sp.; assembly: GCF_057447755.1. Lineage (NCBI taxonomy): Bacteria > Bacillati > Bacillota > Clostridia > Eubacteriales > Fusibacteraceae > Fusibacter > Fusibacter sp. Next base: position 16,023 of record NZ_JBVBZF010000046.1, read on the forward strand.
CTGACAAAATTCACATATTCATCATCAAAATGTATGGTTTCCTCTCTCAATGTTATCATTTTATAATTTCGATTCATCGTTTCAATTCTCATATTTTGTGTCTGATAGTTTTCTATATACCCTGATAAATACCCTTCCTGGAAACCAGATGCAAATTTTAACCGATATTCAGAAGATTCACGATCTAACCAATATCGACTATTAA
>NZ_JBVBZF010000047.1:0-16134 GCF_057447755.1 Fusibacter sp.
GAACTTGTCAACAACATAAGAGGTGCTAAACTTTCAGCCAGAATGATCTATCCTGGTACACGTGTAAAAATAGGCAGCACAAGCTATTATGTTAAACATGAAATGACCCATACAAGTATTCTCAAGGATAAAGGTGAAATCGTAGCGAGAACTTATTAAATCTTAAGATCATAGGCATATGGATGGACAGAATTTGATGATCTTACATTTCTAAAGGAAGGTGAAATTATGGGAATTAGGCCAGCTGATATGCAAATGATTGTACACAAAACCCAAGAAATTCATCCTGCTAAGCAAAGCGTTGTCAGCAAGCAGGATAATGATCTTGTTAATACTCAGATTGAAAATAAAGAGGAAACCGAAAAGAAAAGTAAGATGGTCAATACTTTAGAGCAAAAAGAGCATAATAAGATTAAAAATAATAAAAAAGACAATGAAGCCGAAAAAAAGAAGAAGAAAAAGAAGAAGCATCTCTCGGATCATGACGATGAAAAAGACAAAGATAATGAGCATGTCCATAAACCTGCTCCGACGATTTATGATAAGGCAGGCACAAAATTCGATATGAAAGTGTAGATCATATGTATATAGTAAGTATAATTTTTGGACTGATTATTGTAATCAGTTCCATTTTTATGATCAGATTTGAATTAAATAGAGTCATTTTAAAACGTGAACAGCTTCTTGAGCATTCAAAGGTGTATAAAGAAGAGGATTTGTTTGCGCTTCTTGAAAGCCTTCAGACCTCTATAGATGAAATGAACAGTGCTTTTTATGAAATTGCAAGTGATCTTGAGGGCAAGTACTCACAGCATGAAAAAGAAATTCAACTCTTAGAGGAAAAGGTCTTGACCTTATTGACCATGCCTAGGGGTGATGAAGTATTAAAAGGCAGTCCTAAAAAGGAACCTGAAACCAAGGTTTATACGCCTAAGTCACATGCAGAAAAGATGGACCAGCTTAGGCAAGAAGTCCTTGTGGAGACGAAAGAAATTGCTGATCTACCTCTCGTGATGGATGAACAAGCCATGACGCTTAGAGAGAAAGTGATTAAACGCAGAAGTGAGGGGGTTCCACTTAAAGCGATTGCTAAAGAGTTCGACATGGGGATTGGCGAACTTCAGCTATTGATACAGCTCCCGGATGTGACGAAAAAAACATAATAATTATAGCAAAGTCAATGCAAAAAAAAGTTGAGCTTCAATGGGCTTTGTGATATACTACTTAAGGTAATAAAAACACACCTACTTCAATTTTGGAATTGTTGCCCAAGGGTTATTCTGAAAGATGAAAAGTAGGGAGGTAAAAAACGAGGAGGAATAAAAAAATGTCAGTAATCTCAATGAAAGATTTACTTGAAGCTGGTGTACACTTTGGTCACCAAACAAGAAGATGGAATCCTAAAATGGCTGAGTACATCTTCACAGAAAGAAATGGTATCTACATCATCGACCTTCAAAAAACTGTTGGTAAAGTAGATGATGCTTATGATTTCTTAAAAAGCGTTGTAGAAGATAATGGTACAGTTCTTTTTGTTGGTACTAAGAAACAAGCTCAAGAAGCAATCGAAACAGAGGCGTTAAGAGCTGGTATGTACTTCGTTAACCAAAGATGGTTAGGTGGTATGTTAACAAACTTCAAAACAATCAAAAAAAGAATTGATTTATTATTCAAATTAGAAAAAATGGAAAATGACGGTACTTTTGAAGCATTACCTAAAAAAGAAGTTCTCCAATTAAAAGCTAAAAAAGAAAAATTGGAAAAATATTTAGGTGGTATCAAAGATATGAATAAATTACCAAGTGCTTTATTCGTTGTTGACCCTAAAAAAGAGAGAATTGCAATCAAAGAAGCTAAAAATTTAGGAATTCCAGTTGTTGCTATCGTTGATACTAACTGTGATCCAGATGAAGTTGATTATGTAATTCCAGGTAATGATGATGCTATTAGAGCGGTTAAATTAATCGCTGGTAAAATGGCAGATGCTGTAATTGAAGCTAAACAAGGTGAGCAATTAACAGACGCACCTGTTGCTGCTGCAGCTGGAACTGAAGAGTAATAAAATATTGAGGTAAGAGAAATTCTCTTACCTTTTTTAAAGAAAAACATAAGACAATAGTCTTTAATATAACAATAAGGAGGATTTAACATGTCAATTTCAGCTTCATTAGTTAAAGAGTTAAGAGAAGCAACTGGCGCTGGTATGATGGATTGTAAGAAAGCGCTTGTTGAAACAAATGGTGATATGGAAGAGGCAATCAAATACCTTAGAGAAAAAGGGATTGCTAAAGCTGCTAAGAAAAGTGATAGAATTGCTGCAGAGGGTATCGTAGCTTCATATATTCATGGTGGAAGAATTGGTGTTATTGTTGAAATCAACAGTGAGACAGATTTCGTTGCTAAAAACGAAGAATTCCAAGAGTTTGGTAGAGATGTTGCAATGCAAGTTGCTGCTGCTAAGCCACTTTATGTAAGAAGAGAAGAAGTACCTCAAGAAGCGATCGAAGCAGAAAAAGAAATCTTAAGAAACCAAGCTTTAAATGAAGGAAAACCTGCTCAAATCGTTGATAAAATGGTTGAAGGTAGAATTGCGAAATACTACAAAGAAGTTTGTTTATTAGAGCAACCTTTCATTAAAGATCCAGATAAAACAATTGATGACCTTTTAAAAGAAAAAATTGCTAAAATCGGTGAAAACTTATCAATCAGAAGATTTTCTAGATTTGAAGTTGGCGAAGGTATCGAAAAGAAATCAGAAAACTTTGCTGAAGAAGTTGCTAAGCAATTACAAGGTTAATTATAAATTATCAAAATCAAGAGAGAACACATGTGTGTTCTCTTTTTTAAGGAAAAAAAGTTTGATTGGACTCATGAATTACTGTAAAATAGAGATAGAACGGAGGTTTTGCTTTGGAACTTAAATATAAACGTGTGTTGTTAAAATTAAGCGGTGAGGTTTTGGCTGGTGCAAAAGGAACTGGTGTCGATTATGATACGGTTCAAGAAATTGCAGGTTATGTTAAGAAGCTTCATCAGTTTGGCGCAGAAGTTGGAATCGTCATCGGCGCGGGCAATTTTTGGAGAGGCCGTTCTAACCCTAACATGGAAAGAACAACAGCGGACTATATGGGAATGCTTGCAACTGTGATGAATTCATTGGCGATGTCTGATGCATTAAAATATTTAGGGGTTGAAAGTAAAGTACTTAGTGCAATTCCAATGCCTCAAGTGGGGGAAGCCTATAACAGAGAAAATGCTGTTCATTACTTGAGCGAGGGGAAAGTTGTTCTTTTTGCAGCTGGAACTGGAAGTCCATTTTTCTCAACAGATACAGCCGCTGCACTTCGTGCCGCAGAGATTGATGCAGAATTGATATTACTTGCTAAGAACATCGACGGTGTATATGATTGTGACCCTGCGAAATTTGACCATGCCAAAAAATATGATAGAATTTCCTTTACAGAAGTTCTTAATCAAAAATTAGGCGTTATGGATTTGACATCTATTACAATTTGTATGGACAACCACATTCCAATTTCTGTATTTGACTTAAATGTCCCTGAAAATATTATCAAAGCATGCTCTGGATTAAATGTTGGAACTATCATTGAGGAGGCCTAGTAATGAGAAATCAAGTACATGAACACTTAAATGAAAAAATGGAGAAAACACTTAGCGTACTAAAGGATGAACTAAATCACATTCGTGCTGGTAGAGCAAATCCACTTATTTTAGATAGAGTTATGGTTAACTACTATGGTTCAGATACACCTATTAAGCAATTGGCAAGTATTTCTGTTCCTGAACCTAGAATTATTCAAATTCAACCTTATGATGCATCTATCTTAAAAGATATTGAAAAATCAATTCAAATTGCTGATTTGGGCATTAACCCAAGTAATGATGGCAAAGTGATAAGATTGGTAATGCCAATGTTAACTGAAGAAAGAAGAAAAGACTTGGCAAAACAAGCTAAAAAAATTGGTGAAGATGCTAAAGTTGCTCTTAGAAATGAGAGAAGAGATGCAATTGAATCACTCAAAAAAATGCAAAAAAATAAAGAAATTACAGAAGATGATTTGACCTCGGCAGAAAAAGAAGTTCAAAAGATGGTTGATGATCACGTTGCTACAATTGACCAATTGATCACCAAAAAAAATGATGAGATCATGGAAGTATAAGCTTTTGCCCTCCACCATTTGGAGGGCTTTTCCTTAATTGGACATAATCTATATAAGTAATATTTGGATATGATGTGCACGTGGGATTCTAAAATTAAATTACCGAGGAAAATACATGTTATTTAAAAAAAAGAACGATGAACTCGTAGAACTTGATAATCTCCCAAAACATGTTGCTTTCATTATGGACGGCAATGGCAGATGGGCAAAAAAAAGAGGATTGCCTCGTTTAATGGGCCATAATGCTGGTACAGAAATGCTGAAACGCATAGTCATTGAGAGTAAAAAATTAAAAATTGAAAATATTACATTTTATGCTTTTTCAACTGAAAACTGGAGAAGACCTGAGGAAGAAGTAAATGGTCTCATGGAAATTCTAGTTAAGTTTTTCAGATCTGAAATTGATGAAATTATTGAAAATAAAGTTAAAATCAATATTTTTGGTGATATAGAGGCCTTGCCTTCCTATGCCAAAACAGAGGTCCTTAGAGCAATTGATCGTACTAAGGACCATACTGAGATGAATTTCAACATCGCCCTTAATTATGGTGGACGAGACGAAATTTTAAGAGCTGTCAAACAAATTGCGAATGACGTTAAAAACGATCAGGTGAATATAGAGGATATTGATGAGCAAATGGTTTCGGACCATCTTTACTCCAGTGGACTACCAGACCCTGATTTATTGATAAGAACAAGTGGTGAGCAGAGATTAAGTAATTTTATGTTATGGCAAGTTGCCTATACTGAATTTATTTTTGAAGATCATTTTTGGCCCGACTTTAATGAAAACTTATATAGAAGTGCTTTGGCTAAATATCAAAAAAGACATCGCAGATTTGGTGCGATATAAGAGGTGAAATCAATGAAACTCCGTACAATTTCAGCACTCATAGCACTTCCGTTACTGTTTTTTATATTGTTTAAAGGAGGTGCGCTCTTATTTTTTGCAGCCTTCTTACTCAGCATTATAGGTCAATATGAATTTTATAAAGCATTCTCAAGCAAATATCATGTTCTTAAATGGGCAGGATATATTACCTCAACGGCTTGGTATGTAGGTTTGTTTTATGACATGCCTCAGGATTACTATACATTTTTGATTGCTGTTTTCTTATTTTTACTACTTACATTGACAATGCTCCACAAGAAGAATATCATCATGGGGAGTATGGTAACCTTTGTAGGTTTTTTCTATGTGGCTTTTTCACTATCCCATATTATTATGATATGGAAACTGGATAGCAATTTCTTTATTTGGTACCCGTTTATTATAGCCTTTGTCACAGATACATTTGCTTATTTTACCGGTAAGGTTATTGGGTCAACGCCTTTGATACCAACGGTTAGTCCTAACAAGACGGTTGAGGGTTCGCTTGGCGGCGTGATTGCATGTTTGGTGTTTAGTTATGCCTATGCAAGAGTATTCAACCCGGATTTTCAACTCTACGCGGTATTTTTAGGCCTTGTGGGTAGTATCTTATCTCAAATTGGAGACCTGATTGCGTCTAAAATTAAAAGATTGTTTGATATTAAGGATTTCGGCAAAATCATGCCAGGACATGGTGGTGTGTTGGATCGTTTTGACAGCATCATAATTACCATGCCACTTGTTTACTATTTTATTGTCATTTTCAACTATTTGATATAAAAGACGGAGAAATCAAAGATGAAAAAAGTTACCATTTTAGGTTCGACAGGTTCTGTTGGGACCCAAGCACTTGAAATAATCAAAGAGAGTGGACGATATGAGGTATTTGCCATTACATGCAATCGGCAAGTTGACAAAATATATGAGCAAGCCATTTTGCATAAGCCTCAATATGTTGTTGTTTATGATGAGCAAGCCTTTGAAACACTTGAAGGCAAACTCAAAATGTATGATATAAAAGTTCTTAAAGGGATGTCGGGATTAATTGAAGTTGTTGAACACCCAGAAGTTGACATTGTTCTGACTTCTGTTGTAGGCAATATTGGTTTGCTTCCAACAGTGAAAGCTATAAAAGCCGGCAAGACCATTGCACTTGCTAATAAAGAAACCTTGGTCACTGCTGGCGAATTGATTATGCCGCTTGCTAGGCAACATGGTTCGATAATTCTACCTGTGGACAGTGAACACAGTGCTATTTTTCAGTGTTTGAATGGTGAGCATCAAGGAAGTGTTGAAAAAATATTGTTGACGGCATCCGGTGGGGCTTTTAGAAATTTTACCAAAGAAGAGATTCGTTTTAAGAGGGCAGTTGAAGCCTTAAAACATCCAAACTGGTCTATGGGACGCAAAATCACCATTGATTCAGCAACCCTTATGAATAAAGGCCTTGAATTTATTGAAGCAAAATGGTTGTTTGATGTAGCACCAGAACAAATAGAGGTTGTTGTACACCCTCAGAGTATTATTCACTCCATGGTACAATTCAATGATGCTTCAGTTATGGCGCAGCTTGGTTGTCCAGATATGAGACTGCCGATTATCTATGCGCTTGATTATCCTGAAAGAAACTTTAATACCATAGAGAGACTCGATTTCTCTAAACTTAAGGACTTGAGCTTTAGTGCGCCAGATGAAATACGTTTTCCTTGTTTAAAAATCGCAAAGGACGCTTTATCTAGTGGTGGCCTTATGCCAACGATTATGAATGCGGCTAATGAAGTTCTGGTGCAAGCTTATTTAGACGATCTTATCGGTTTTTACGATATTTCTGATCATATTATTGAAATCATGAACCAATTTAAGAATGAAACCAATTTGACAATTGAGAAAATAATGGAAGTGGATAAGGAAGCTAGAAGATTAACCTTAGAGAGGCTTAATCGTAGACATTAGAAAGGAATGCTTATGTTATTGACAATAATAAGTTTTATTTTTGTATTTGGAATCATCGTGTTGTCTCATGAATTTGGTCATTTTATTACAGCACGATTGAACGGTGTTAAAATTCACGAGTTTTCACTTGGCATGGGGCCTGCTATTTATAAAAAACAAGGGCCTGAAACCATGTACTCCATCAGAGCGCTACCCATTGGCGGTTATGTCAAAATGGAAGGCGAAGATGGTGAATCGGATGATCCTAGAAGTTTTGTGCAAAAGAAACCGTGGCAGCGTCTAATTGTCTTAGCAGCTGGTGCAATAATGAACTTTATATTGGCTTATGTACTTTTGGTGATTATAATGTTCAGTGTCGGCTATCCATCAAACACGATTGACCAGGTTTTAGAAGGCAGTCCAGCTCAAGCAGCAGGCTTCCAATCAGGGGATACCATTATTAAAATCAATCAAAATGAAATCAACTCATGGGATGGTGTGATTGACAATATAGATAAGAGTGAGGGTAAAATCCTTGAAGTTGTCATTGTTAGAAATGACAATCAATTAAATTTGGAGGTTACACCAGCACTTGATCCAACAGATAATACTTATAGAATTGGTGTTTCGTCATTACCTGTTAAGCAAGTGACTAAGGCTTTTCCGCTTGCTGGTAAGCAGTTTGTATCCTTTTTTACAGATATATTTAAGTTTTTTACCCAATTAGGTTCTAATAAGGTCGAGGGTGAAATTGTTGGTCCAGTTGGCATCGTGGGTGTTATTGGTCAAGCTTCAAGAGCTGGATTTTTGAATTTACTCTTCATAGCGGCTTATATCTCAATCAACCTAGGTATTGTGAACTTGTTACCGTTTCCAGCACTTGATGGGGGTAGAATTATTTTTGTCGTTATAGAAATGATTTTGGGTAGACCCATTGACCGAGAAAAAGAAGGCTACGTGCACTACGTTGGTATAGTCATTTTAATGGCATTGATGATCTTCTTAGTGTTTAGGGATATATCCAAGCTTTAAATGGAGGCTTAAATGAAACATACACGAGAAATAAGAGTTGGCAATTTGAAAATGGGTGGCAACAATCCAGTATTGATCCAGTCCATGACAAATACCAAAACTGAAAATATATCAGAAACGGTAAGACAAATCCTTGAACTTGAAGCTGCAGGTTGTGAAATCGTCAGAGTAGCAGTACCTACCATGGAAGCTGCAAAAGCGATACGCGAGATAAAAGCGCAAATCCATATCCCGATAGTTGCGGATATTCATTTTGATCATCGACTTGCAATCGAATCAATTGAGAGTGGTGTTGATAAAATTAGACTTAATCCCGGCAATATCGGTAGTCTGGAAAAGGTTAAGGAAGTTGTTGCACTTGCAAAATCCAAGGAGATTCCCATTAGAATAGGCGTTAACGGGGGCTCTCTTGATAAGTCTATTTATGAGAAATACGGTGGTTTAACTGCAGAAGCGCTTGTTGAGAGCGCACTTTCTCATGTGGAAATTTTGGAAGCGCTTGATTTTTATGATATTGCAATATCTATAAAAGCTTCTGATATTCCACTAACCGTGAAGGCTTACAGGCTCTTAAGTGAACGTGTTGACTATCCCTTGCATCTTGGTATTACTGAAGCTGGTACTAAATTTTCAAGTACTGTGAAATCTTCAATTGGCATTGGTTCATTATTACTTGATGGTATTGGTGATACCATCCGCGTTACCATGACGGATACACCGGTTGAAGAAATCAAGGTTGCTAAAAAAATACTTGAAGTTCTTGATCTAAGAAGCTTTGGGATTAAAATTATTGCATGTCCTACCTGTGGTAGAACAGAAGTGGATCTTATTAAGCTCACTCAAGAAATTGAAGCGAAAATTGAACATATGAACAAGGATATCACAGTTGCAATTATGGGGTGTGCCGTAAATGGGCCTGGAGAAGCCAGAGAGGCAGATCTAGGTATTGCAGGCGGTAGAGGTGAGTATCTTCTCTTTAAAAAGGGCTTGGTTGTGCGTAAAATTAAAGAAGACCAAGTTATGGAAGCCCTGCTTGAAGAAATTGAAAACTACTAGGCCAATGCCCCTGTTTTATAGTCGTATCTGAATTTAAATGGAAAGGTTGAGTTAATGAATCGTATTCCTTTTAATGAGTTGATTGCAGAGTCTTTGCAAATCAATGATATTGAAATAAAGAAAATTGAATATAAGAGAGAACAAAATGCTTTGACGATATTGTTAAATTCGCGCTCTTTTATCCCATCACAGAACATTGATAAACTTAAAAAGAATTTAGGTATTGTTTTTACTGAAATTAAACATTTTGAGATAGGCGTAGAGAATGTTGCGATTACAGGCTCAGATCAGGAAATCGATATTTCTGAGCATTGGGATAATATTTTATACGTCATAAAGCGGAATAATCCGGCAGTTGCCAGTATTTTAAGAAAGAGCAAAATTGATTTTAACAAGAACCAAATCAGTATTGTCTTTGAAGATCAAGGCCTTGAAAATACATTTCACCAGTACAACACTACGGACATGATCGATAAGATTTGTCAAAAAAATCTTAATAGAACCTTTGAGGTCAGCACAAGTGCCCTTAAGTCCGATGTTGAAGGTATTGAAGCCTTTGAACGTATGAAGGATGAAGAGATTGAGGCAATTGTTCAAAATGCAACGGCTGCCTTTAATGAAGAATTATTACGAAACCAAGCAGCGCAGACACCTGCCTCTAATACCAAATCATCTGCAAGTTCAAAAGGTGATAAACCTAGTGATGTCTTGTTTAGAAATCGTGTTAAGAGACCAATCTCCATGATTAAGGACATTGTACAAGAGGAAGAGGTTTACGCAGTAGAAGGAAAAGTCGTTACCACGGATAGTAGAGAACTCAAGGGTGGTAAGTTTTTATATAAGATATTTGTATCTGATGGTACAAATGCAATTTGTTGTAAACAGTTTTTAAAGAAAAATGAATATGAAGAACTATCAGAACGTATTAAGAATGGACTATGGTTCATCATTGAAGGTATAAACCGATATGATCAATTCGACAAAGAACGTGTTCTCCAGTTTACTGCCATCAATGAGGGTAAAAAAGAGGAAAAACGTATGGACCATTCAGAAGAAAAGCGCGTCGAACTTCATCTTCATACCAATATGAGTGAGATGGATGGCATTACATCTGTGAAAAAAATCATAAACACTGCCATTGAATGGGGGCATCCTGCGATTGCTATTACAGATCACGGTGTTCTACAGGCCTTTCCTGATGCCGCATCTTATGCAGGGGACAAGATTAAAGTGCTTTATGGACTCGAAGGCTATTTGATCGATGATGAAACTGAAATGATTAAAGATGCCAACGATTACAGCCTAGATGAAAATTTTGTCATATTTGATATAGAAACCACAGGTTTCTCCTATAATAATGACAATATTATAGAAATAGGTGCTGTTAAGGTAAAAGAAGGCGGCGTTGTTGAACGCTTTAGTGAACTTATCAATCCTGGTCGTTTGATTCCACCTCATATTATTGAGCTTACTGGTATCAACAATGACATGGTGAAGAACCAACCGAGTATTGAAGAGGTTTTACCTAAGTTTATGGCTTTTGTTGGGGATTGCCCTGTGGTAGCCCACAACGCAACATTTGATGCTTCATTTATACGCTATAATTGTCACAAACTTGGACTTCCGTTTGATAATTTAATTTTAGATACGCTCGCATTGAGCCGTCTTCTACTCACGGATATAAAAAAACACAACCTTAAAGCCATTACAAAATATTTGAAAATCACCTTAAGTGATCACCATCGAGCAGTTGCAGATGCTGAAGCGACTGGCAGAGTTTTTTCAAAGTTTGTCGAAATGCTCAAGGAAAGAGAAATTCATGATCTCATTGGCATAAACTATTTGGCTTCAAAAGAAATGAGTTTTCAAATGATGGATATGTCTCATGTAATCTTATTGGCTCAGAATAAGACGGGATTGAGAAATCTATATGAGATCGTTTCAGAATCTAATTTAAAGACCTTTTATAGAAAACCGAGAATATTAAAAAGCACATTAAGAGCAAAACGTGAAGGTCTTATTATAGGCAGTGCATGTGAAGGCGGCGAATTATACAAAGCCATCATCAACAATAAAGAACCTGATGTTGTCAGAAATATAGCAGAGTTCTATGATTATCTTGAAATTCAACCAACAGGCAATAATGCCTTTATGATTGAAAACGGTAGAGTAAGAGATCACAAAGAACTTGAGGAGATCAATTTAGGGATTGTTGCATTGGCAGATTCTCTTGGAAAACCCACTGTTGCAACTTGTGATGTCCACTTCCTAGATCCGGAAGATGAGGTTTATCGAAGAATTCTCATGGCAGGGAATGGCTTTAAAGATGCAGATAATCAAGCACCGCTTTATTTCAGAACCACTGAAGAAATGATGAAGGAATTTTCTTATCTTGGCAGTCGTACAAAAGAAATTGTCATCGACAATCCAAGAAAAATCGCAGATTCCTGTGAAAATATTTTACCAGTTCCCAAGGGGACATTTCCGCCTAAAATTGATGGTGCTGACGAAGAGTTTAGGGAAATGTGTATGAACAAGGCTGCACGAATCTATGGTACGCCACTACCTGAAATAGTTGACAAGAGAATCAATCGAGAACTTAATTCTATTATAGGTAATGGCTATGCTGTTATGTACATCATCGCACAAAAGCTTGTTAAGAAATCGCTGGATGATGGTTTCCTTGTAGGTTCAAGGGGATCGGTCGGTTCTTCTTTCGCAGCAACCATGAGTGACATCACAGAGGTTAATCCATTGCCACCACATTATATTTGTGGCAAGTGTAAATATTCTGAGTTTATCACAGACGGTAGTTTTTCAGCAGGTGTGGATATGCCGGATAAAACCTGTCCAGAGTGTGGCGAAAAGCTCATTAAAGATGGCCACGATATTCCCTTTGAAACCTTCCTCGGTTTCGATGGTGATAAAGAGCCCGATATCGACCTTAACTTTGCCGGAATCTATCAAGCAAATGCCCATAAGTATTGTGAAGTTCTCTTTGGTGCTGGTAAGACCTTTAAGGCGGGGACGATCGGTACAATTGCAGAGAAAACCGCTTATGGCTATGTTAAAAAATATTTTGAAGAAAAAAATGAAGATGTACACCGCTATGAAATTGAGCGTTTAGCCCAGGGGTTAACAGGTGTCAAGAGGACTTCGGGCCAGCATCCTGGTGGTATTATGGTTGTTCCAAGAGATCATGATATTCATGAATTTTGTCCAATACAATACCCTGCTAATGATGTGAACTCAGACGTAATTACAACGCATTTCGATTATCACTCAATCAGTGGTCGTTTGCTAAAGCTAGATATTCTTGGACACGACGTTCCGACCATCATCAAGTATCTTGAAGAACTTACAGGTGTCAATGTATTTGATATATCGCTTGATGATGCGGAGACCATGAAAATCTTTACGACGACAGAGTCTTTAAAGATTGTAGACGAGTCGTATTCACTTGATATTGGTAGTCTTGGCATCCCAGAGTTTGGGACGAAGTTCGTTAGACAAATGCTTAGGGATACTGAACCAAAGACCTTTTCTGACTTGGTGCGTATATCTGGACTTTCCCACGGGACGGATGTATGGGTAAACAATGCTCAAGACTTGGTTAGAAATAACGTGGTAACCATTAAGGATGTTATTGCAACACGTGATGATATTATGAACTATTTGCTACTACAGGGACTCGAACCACTGACTTCCTTTAAAATCATGGAAAAAGTTCGTAAGGGTAAAGGGCTTTCTGAAGACGATATTAAGGACATGAAAGCAAAAGATGTCCCAGATTGGTATATCAATTCCTGTCAGACGATTCAGTACATGTTCCCAAAGGCACATGCTGTAGCATATGTAATGATGAGTGTGAGAATTGCATACTTTAAAGTGCACCATCCTTTGGCATTTTATGCAACCTACTTCTCGACCAAGGTAGATGATTTTGATGCCGAGCTAATATGCAAGGGGAAAATTGTCATTCGAAATAAAATGAAGGAACTTGAAGCCCTTGAAAAACCAACTAAAAAAGAGCAGGATTTAGCGGGTATTTTAGAGATTGCTGATGAGTTTTACAGTAGGGGATTTGAATTTAAGAAAGTAAGTCTTGAAGAATCTGATGCTGAAAAGTTTAAAATTGTGGATGGCAAAGTACTACCACCATTTTTAGCGCTTCAAGGTGTTGGTGCCAGTGCAGCGATTAGTATACAGGAAATTCGTAGCTCGGGGATAGACTTCTTGTCGGTTGAAGACTTCCAATCCAAGACAAAAGTATCCAAAACTGTTATCGAAGCAATGAAGATTCATGGCTGTTTTGACGGTATGCCTGATGACAATCAATTATCCCTATTCTCATTTGCATAAAAATGGGCAATGTGTTATAATATAAGAGTTAATAGGCTAAGACATCAAGGAGTGGGGTTTCCCACTCTTTGTTATTGTAAATTTATGTGTTTTGTATGGTTCTACATTTTAGTACATAATTTGAAATTAAATGCGTTAACAAATATAAATGAAAAAAATGAAAGTAGGTGGCTTATGAAAAAGAAAAGAGTCGTTGACGTTGTGGCGGATATCGTTGCACCTTTTGCGAAAACACAAGGTATGGAGCTTGTGGATGTTGAGTTTGTTAAGGAGGGACCGTATAGATATTTACGTGTGACTATAGATAAAGAGGAGGGCGTATCGCTGGATGATTGTCAGTTGGTAAGTCAACACCTCAACAGTAAATTGGATACGATTGATCCTATTGAAGAACAGTATTTTCTTGAAGTAACCTCTCCAGGTGTTGAGAGACAGCTTAAAAAAGATCAGGATTTTGAGCGTTTTAAAGGAAGAGAAGTTCAGTTAAAACTCTATCAACCCTTTGAAGGTCAAAAGGTCATTAATGGCATTTTATTAGGATTGGTTGATGATAATATTATGATTAAAAATGAAGCAATGGGTGAAGTTCAGATTCCTAAAAGTAAGGTTTCTGTTGCTAAGCTGATTGTAGATTTTGAATAGGAGGGATAAGGACGTGAAAACAGAACTTCTTATTGCATTGGAACAATTGGTTAAAGAAAAGGGTCTTTCCATGGATATGCTTTTCGATGTTATTGAAGATGCGATGATTAAAGCCTATAAGAACAATTTTGGCGCAACTCATAACGTAGAGGTTGAATTAAACCGTGAGACTGGTGAAATAAACGTTTATTCTGTGAGAATCGTAGCAGAAGAAGTGTTTGACGAAATTACACAAATTTCAGTTGAAGATGCTAAAAAACTGGATAAGGATTTCGAAAGTGGTGACATTGTTAAGGAAAAAGTAACACCAAAAGATTTTGGTAGAATTGCAGCTCAATCTGCAAAGCAGGTTGTGGTTCAAAAGATAAGAGAAGCTGAGCGTAGTGTGATTTATGATGAATTTGCAAGTCGTGAAAGTGAAATTGTTAACGGCGTGATTCATAGAATTGCCAAAGGAACAATTTACATCAACCTTGGCAGAACAGAAGCAATGCTTGCCCCTAATGAGCAAATTCCATCTGAAGAATATATCCAAGGTGAGCGTATCAAAACCTACATCACTGAAGTGAAAAACGCAACTAAGGGGCCTCAAATCTATGTTTCAAGAACGCATCCAGGTCTTGTAAAACGCCTGTTTGAACTTGAAGTGCCAGAAATATTTGATGGTGAAGTAGAAGTGAAGAACATTTCTAGAGAGCCAGGTTCAAGAACAAAAATTGCAGTTTATGCAAGCAATCCTGACCTTGATCCTGTTGGCGCATGTGTTGGTCAAAAGGGACATAGAGTTCAAAATATTGTTGACGAACTTCAAGGTGAAAAAATTGATATTATAGAATGGCATGAAAATCCAGCTATTTTAATTTCAAATGCACTTAGCCCATCGAAGGTAATGCGTGTTGAGGTTGATGAAGAAGATAACTCTGCACTTGTGGTTGTACCGGATTATCAATTGTCATTGGCAATCGGTAAAGAAGGTCAAAATGCACGTTTAGCAGCCAAGTTAACGGGTTGGAAAATCGATATAAAAAGTGAAACTCAGTATAAAAATTATTTGCGTGAAATCGGTGAATATGAAGAAGTATACGGAGATGATGAATAATTATGAAAAAGATACCAATGAGAAAATGTATTGGTTGTGGTGAGCAAAAACCTAAAAAAGAACTCATTCGAGTTGTAAAAAATAAAGAAGACGAAGTCTTCGTTGATTTTACAGGAAAAGCAAATGGTAGAGGCGCATATATCTGTAGGGATAAAAAGTGCTTTGATCTAGCGATTAAGAAAAATGCATTTAACCGCGCTTTTGAGACTCAAATTGATAATTCTATTTTTGATGCGCTCAAGGAGAAGTTAGATGATCATGAATAACGTTTTAACGCTTATTGGATTCGCAAAGAAATCTGGGAATTTAGTTTTAGGCGAAACGCTCTGTACAGAGGGCATTAAACGCAAAAAAATTTCATTGATGATTATCGCAAGTGATCTAAATGAAACGACGACTAAAAGAATCGTCCAGTTATGCGAATCGGAAGACGTTGCCTATAGAGTCCTTTTTACTAAGGATGAATTGTCAAAAGCAATTGGCAAAGAGAATTACGGTTTGTTCGGAATTTCAAACAAAAAATTTTCTAGAGCATTGATTGAAAAAATTGATGTTCTATAACCCGGAGGTGAAGCTATGTCAAAAATCCGAATATACGAACTAGCAAAAGAACTAAACAAATCGAACAAAGAGGTACAAGATGCAGCCACAAAGTTAGGTCTTGAAATTAAATCTCATATGAGTACTTTAGAAGATGACGAAGTTGCTAAATTGAGAGGTAATTTGAAATCAAAACCGGCTTCAGAACAATCTCAAGCTAAACCCGCTGAAAAGCATCATAAGATTATTTATGATCGCACAAAAGAAATAAAAGAAGAAGAGAACAAGAAGCATACGAGAAGCTACAGCAGCGACTCACGCAATAGATCATATGATAATCGTTCGAATGATAACCGTTCGAATGACACGAGATCAAATGACAACCGCTCTTATGACAACAGAAATCGTTCTAACGATAC
>NZ_JBVBZF010000048.1:0-15926 GCF_057447755.1 Fusibacter sp.
GATTGGTATTTATTTTCATCTTTTATTCTCATAAATCTATAATAAATGATCATTCACTTATCGTCAATAATAAATGAATGATCATTCTTTTAAAAATCATTTAACGCCTAACCCCGTTTTGACCTTACCGCTCTCATCTAACCGCTTTTTCACAAGTTGAAGATTCTTGCTCAAAGCTGGATGAGAGCTAATGATCCGTATAATCATTTAACGCCAAAACCCCGTTTTGACCTTACCGCTCTCATCTAACCGCTTTTCGCAAGTTGAAGATTCTTGCTCAAAGCTGGATGAGAGCTAATGATCTATAATAAAAAAATTGCCCATTTCTTTTGAAATGCGCAATTTTATTTTTAGAATTTATGACCCCATCAAAAGTGTTTTTACCAAATCAATCTTCTCTAAAACGGTGTTCGATGTCGCAGAAGCATTCACACCAGAAAAATACCCGTCTGCTTCCTTTAAGTTTGAAACGATGAAACCTGCACTTCCCAAATCACTTTTTTCAATGAGATCACTTGCCATCTTTAACCAATTTCTGCACTGTACATTTTGACTTTGTTCCGTCACATTGTTTTTTATAAAATCTAAGCAAAAATAGACCATATCTTTATCCGTCTGATTCATCATTACCTCCAAAATCGTAATTACACTTCAATCTTACCCATAAAAGTGATTAAAGTACAGTTATTTTCTCAATATTGGTGTAAAACTTATTTTATGGCTTCAATAATCCTCATTGTTTTTAAATTTTTATGAGCATCCTTGACAAGTCTTTTACAATTGTGTTATTATTCATCTTAATTTAATAGGCTCGGATGAAGATCGTGGAATTTCACACATGGCTATTGTTTGAAAAACCGTTATTGGACGAACCTCTGGAGAGACTCTTTATGAGCGCCGAAGGGGAAAGCTGTTTACAGTGAAACTCTCAGGTACAAGGGACAGAGGCAGATGATTTATTTAAGACCCACTCTTATTTTTTGTGATGTTGAGGTTTAAATAAATAGTGTGCAGAATATCTCCAGAGGCTAATTTTTATTAGCCTCTTTTTTTTATTATAACAACAAAATTTGAGCCAAAAGCTGTGATGAGGAATGTTTAGCCTCAAACAGCATCAGCGAAAATTAAACTCGGATCATGAAAATTTAGGAGGAAAGAATGAACGCATATGTTTCAGTAATCGGAATGGACAAGAAAGGTATTATAAAGGCTGTTGCAACAGTACTATCCGATAATGGTGTCAATATTTTAGATATCAATCAAACCATAGTACAAGGCTGCTTTACCATGGTTATGTTTGTCGATCTCAGTGATTTGATCACTGATTTAGCTGGCCTCAAAGAAAAGCTCTCAGTTCCAGCACAAGCATTGGATTTAAGAATTAAAGTGCAACATGAAGCTATTTTTTCAACCATGCACACCCTATAAATCATCTTAATAATAGACCCTAAAATAAGCCAGGAGGACTAATGAATAATTTTAACAATATACTAGAAACGATTAACATGATTGAGAGAGATAAACTTGATATCCGTACCATAACCATGGGAATTTCACTGCTTGACTGCTGTGATACAAATGGTGAAGTCGCACGGCAAAAAATATACAAGAAAATAACCACACTTGCAAAGGATCTTGTTAAAGTTGGTGAAGAAATCGAAGAAAAATACGGTATCCCTATAATCAACAAGAGAATATCCGTGACGCCAATTGCTTTAATTGCACAAGCCTGTGACGATCCAGACTATGTGGCTTTTGCACAAACACTTGATGCAGCCGCAAAAGAAGTCGGTGTTAACTTTATAGGCGGTTTTTCAGCCTTAGTTCAAAAGGGATACACAAAGGGCGATAAAATTCTCATTGAGTCTATTCCCAAAGCACTTGCCCTCACAGAGCGTGTCTGCAGTTCCGTAAATGTTGGCTCAAGCAAGGCTGGTATCAATATGGATGCAGTTAAAGATCTTGGTAAAATTATTAAGGAGACTGCGATGCTTACCTCGAATCAAGAGAGTATCGGTTGCGCTAAGCTTGTTGTATTTGCAAATGCAGTTGAAGATAATCCCTTTATGGCAGGTGCCTTCCACGGTGTCACTGAGGCAGAATGTGTCATCCATGTGGGCATCAGTGGACCAGGTGTTGTCAAGGTTGCACTTGAAAAAGTTAAGGGACAACCCTTTGATGTGGTTGCTGAAACTATTAAAAAAACCGCTTTCAAAATCACAAGAGTTGGACAACTGGTTGCCAATGAAGCTTCAGAGAGATTGGGTGTTCCCTTTGGTATTATTGACCTATCACTTGCACCTACACCAGCCGTCGGCGATAGCGTCGCTAGAATCCTTGAAGAAATTGGACTTGAAGCCTGCGGTTGTCACGGTACTACAGCTGCTCTTGCCATGTTAAACGATGCTGTTAAAAAAGGCGGTGTTATGGCTTCCTCACACGTTGGTGGCTTAAGCGGTGCATTTGTGCCTGTCAGCGAAGATGAGGGCATGATAGCCGCTGTAAAAATGGGTGCACTCACCATAGATAAACTTGAAGCGATGACCTGTGTATGTTCAGTTGGACTTGATATGATTGCTGTGCCTGGTGACACACCTGCTAGTACAATATCAGCAATTATTGCAGATGAAGCGGCGATCGGTGTTATCAACAACAAAACAACAGGTGTCAGAATTATTCCTGTTATTGGTAAATCACTTGGTGAAGAAGCTGAGTTTGGAGGTCTTTTGGGAACAGGCCCAATTATGAAGGTAAACGCATTCTCTAGTGAGGCCTTCATCAATAGAGGTGGCCGCATTCCAGCACCTATTCACAGCTTCAAGAACTAGAATTTTAATGGAAGTTCAAGTCAAAAGGTGCTTATTTTTCACTTTATCTATATAAGAACTATTTGTTATATGATAAATTAATGTTTTAGGGCTACACAGAAAGTATCCTCGATTGAGGATACTTTCTTCCGTATGAGCACATGGCTAAAAGATTAAAAGGTTGATTTATAGAGATCTTATTTGGTATAAATACTTCATATGGAGGTTAACTATGAAAAGATGGATCGGATTAGACATAGGTGGCTCTAAGATTCTCGGTGCATTATACAACGAAGCAGGTAAATCATTATCTCAAGCCAAAAAGAAAACCAAAGCAAATGAAGGCATAGAAGTTGTTATGACGCAAGTCTACAAGGTCATCGACGCCTTACTAGAGGAAGGGCATGATCAAAAGGACTTTGAGCTCATGGGGATTGGCGTTGGAGTTCCTGGGATTGTAACTTCAGAGGGAATTGTTGAATTTTCACCTAACATTCCTTTTAGGAATTTTGACCTTAGAGCACAAATCACCAAGAAATACAATAAACCCGTGGTTGTAGGTAACGATGTCAACGTTGCGATGTTCGGCGAATATAAAGTTATTTCAAAGCATACTTCTAGAAATGTATTGGGCCTTTTTATAGGAACTGGTATAGGTGGTGCAATTATTATAGATGGGCAACTCTATGTTGGTCAGGGCGCTGCTGCTGAGTTTGGTCATTTGGTTGTAAACGCCGATGGCGCTTTTTGCGGCTGTGGTGCTCAAGGTTGCTTAGAAGCATATGCTTCCAAAACAGCAATGCAAAGATATATTGAAACGCAGCTCACAAAAGGCAGACCCTCATCACTTAAGGATTTTCAAAAATCAGATGGTGCAGTTCTTAAGAGTTCAACTTTACAAAAAGCTTATGATTTGAATGATCCACTTGCCATTGAGGTTGTACAATATGCCTCTAAATATCTGGGCATTGCCATCGGTAGTCTTATCAACATGTTTCATCCCCATTTGTTCATACTTGGAGGCGGTATCATGGAATCACTAGGTAAGCAAATGATGCCCCTTATATTGAAAGAGGCAGAAAGGCATGCAATGCCTGGTCTCCTAGATACCATTAGCTTTGAATCCAGTAAGCTTGGAGATGATGCTGGTATCTATGGCGCTTTTCAATTAATAAGGGCTTTAGAACCTTAAAAAACGTTCATTTTAAGCCATTTATGTTCTAATTATCATACAAAAGGTATATGTTTACAAATTGTTCACATACTTTACTTAGATTTAACATTGACTTTACTTGGATTTAACGCACAAAAGCGCAGTCTCTGCTAGAATAGATGAGTGATTATTTTTTATAATATGCGTAATTAAAAATGAGATTTTTATAAGGAGGCATTGGGCAATGTCGGTTGCTATTGGTGTATTAGGCGGATTAGGCCTATTCTTATTCGGAATGCAGATGATGGGGGCAGGACTCCAGAAAGCTGCTGGGAAGAAGCTTGAGAGAATTATTGAGGTATTAACGACAAACCGCTTTATGGGCGTATTCGTCGGAATGCTCGTTACTGGTGTTATTCAAAGTTCGAGTGCAACAACTGTTATGGTTGTAGGTTTTGTAAATGCAGGCATCATGAAGTTAACACAAGCAGTTGGTGTTATCATGGGTGCAAATATTGGTACAACGATTACAGGTCAGATTGTTTCAATGTCCATTGATGATATTGCACCAATCTCCATAGGGATTGGTATGGTCATTTGGATGACGACTAAAAAGGATAGTCGCAAGACATTAGCGGAAATTCTAATTGGTCTAGGAATCTTATTCTTAGGTATGGAATTCCTTAAAGATGCCTTAAAGCCTTTAAGAGAACTTGAAGCTTTCAACACTATGATGATTTCATTAAGCCATCACCCAATTCTTGGTGTTCTTGTTGGTTTTGCATTAACCTTTATTGTTCAAAGTTCTAGTGCTTCAATCGGTATGCTTATCGCTCTTGCTTCTCAAGGCGTTTTACCGCTTGCAGCTGCATTACCAATTCTTTACGGAGATAACATCGGTACTTGTACGACTGCTCTTTTATCAAGTATTGGTGCCAGTAAAAATGCTAAACGTGCTGCAATCATTCACTTGGCATTTAATACAGTAGGAACAATTTTGTTTATTGTGGTCTTGTCAAGACCAATCACTGCGATTGTAACAATGTGGGATCCAACAGATGTTGGTCGTCAAATTGCAAATGCACATACAATGTTTAACTTAATCAACGTTGCAGTTCAATTCCCATTTGCTTTCTTCCTTGTTAAAGTGGCAATGTGGCTTGTACCTGACAAAGGCAATGAGGCAGCAGATGTAAAAGTGACTAAGTTTATTGACGATCGTATCCTAGAAACACCTACAATTGCAATCAAGAGTGCAATTAATGAAGCATTAAATATGGGGAATATCGCTAAGGAAAGCCTTTCATGTGCAATGGACGGATTTTTCGAAGGCCAAACTGAAAAGGTTAAGAAAACATTTGAACTTGAAAAGAATGTTAATATTCTAGAAAAAGTAATAACTGAGTTTCTTGTAAAACTCTCAAATAGAGACATTCTTGATACTGATAGACGTTACATCGATGGTCTTTTTAACAACATAAACGATATTGAACGCATAGGAGACCATGCGGACAACATTGCTGAACTTGTAATGTCAGTTAATGAGAAGAACATTGTATTCACAGATCAATCTAGGAGCGCATTACTCATTATGTATAATAAAACTAAAACGACTTATGATCTTGCATTAAAAGTGCTTGATAAGCCAAATCGCGCAATGATTGATGAAGTAATGGCCCTTGAGAAAGAACTTGATACACTTGAAAGAGAAGCAAGAAAAGACCACTTTACGCGCTTAAACAACAACGAATGTAGCACTGAAAACGGTGTTTACTATTTGGAAATCGTTAACAACCTTGAGCGTATTTCGGACTTATCTTGTAACCTTGTAAAAGTTATTTCTGAAACAGCAGAAGTTGCATAATAAAAAAATATAAAAGAAGCACTAATCCCAGAATTGGAATTAGTGCTTCTTTTTTGAGCTGAAAGCATGATGAGGTGATTAGACCTCTAACAGCCTCAGCGAAAATTAGTTTAGGACATCGAGATATGGCTCAAATGTTGTTAATACATATGATATGGCCTCTACCCCCCCTATCTTCTGTAACTTGACAGACCACCTGTTAGATTTATAATGTCTACCACACCTAATCTCTTTAAGATCTTTGCAGCTTGCATACTTCTGTGACCAGATGCACAAGTTAGAACAACAGGGATATTCTTATCAATTTCCTTTGCTCTACTGTGAAGGGTTTGAAGCGGTATGTTTTTAAATCCCTTAATGCTATTTGCTTTGAATTCAGCTTGTGTTCTAACATCAATAAATTGTCTTTTCACAGATTTGTCATTTAACATTTGATTCAAAGCATCACTGTTAATTTTTTCAACCTTTGGTTCTGTTACCTTTTTAAAAATTAAATAGGCGACAATCACAACGCCAAAAATAATAATGTTATTCATAAAACCTCCTGTTAGCCCCCCTATACCGGGGTGTGGTTTTATATTAACATACTTCACACCGAATATCAATCCTCAATGAAAAATGTAGATGAATGTTTACAAATAGATTATAACTTCTTATAAATTGCTTTCAATAATCATGGTTTTAAAGGCACTCTCTTGAAGCCTATCAATATCAATTTTTAAATTCACTATTGATTTTGGCTTACCGATGAAGAGCGCATCACTCAAGTTTACTACCTGGGTCAAGTCACAATCTTCAAGGCTTGAACCTTCAATATTAACTTGAATCAATTGAGCACCTTCAAAATTACATTCTCTGATAATACAGTTTTCAAGCACAACATGATTGAATACTGCATTTCTAAAGACACACTTGTCAAGAATACTATTTGCAAAGTTTGTATTTTTAATAATTGCCCCTTCAAAATCACCCTGATCAATTTTTACATCGCCAAGGTCACAGTGATCAAGGCTCACCTGATAGCCACAGACTTGATTTAGGCAGGCCCCTTTTAGGGAAATCTTCTCGAGGGCCATCTTTCTTAAGTTCACAGCCCTTAAATCATATTTTTCCTCAAATAATGGTGTTTTTTTAGATATAAATCTCTTCTCAATAATCTTCTCAATGATGATTTTATAAGGATCACTCTTCCATCTTGAAAAAAGTGTTTCACGATTTTTCTTGCCCTTGTATCCCGATTTTCTATTGGTCATTTTTAACGCCCTTTCGATTGTTGATAAACCCCTATGCTGACGCTCACAGTTACCACTATGGTATCCATCTTCAGTAAGGCTGCCTTGTTTTCTTCTTTAACTCGCCAAAAATGTGGTGTCATTAGCAAGAGTTGCACTAAATCCTCATTCTGAAGTTCAATGTCATAAGCAACATTTTTGACACTAACAACTTCAAGACCTTCAAGATCCGTTAAATACTGTTCATATTCCTTTACCTTAATTTCTGGATATATAACTTCTTTTAACTGCATCAAGTGATTTGTCTCAGGAAACACGCGTACCAATACACCATCTTTTTTTAGCATTCTCTCACATTCTACCATATCTATCGGACTAAATACCGATAGTATCCCTGAGAGCGAATGATCTTGGAAAGGTGTAAAAAAGCTGTTTGCAACAATCCACTCTGCATCCTTGTGGTGTCTACTTGCCATCTTGATGGCACTTTTTGAAATATCAAGACCATAATATGCAGTTTGTGGGTTATCAAGGCTTTCAATTAACCTTTTGAGATAGTAGCCTTCACCACACCCCAAATCTAAGAAAGATGCAGGTTTTTTGCCAATACCTTTAAAATACGCCCCAACCGTTGTATTAATTTCATCTGAAATTTTTTGATAAAATCCCTTAGAAAGAAAAGACTGTCGCGAAGCAACCATTTCATGAGAATCGCCTGGATTTTTACTTTTTTTCTCATGGCTTAAAAGAAGGTTTACATAGCCCTCCTTTGCCATATCAAATGAATGCTTTAAATCACATTTATAGAGTTTAGCCGCTTCTATTGGATAGAGCGGATTGTTACAAACAGGACATTTTAGACATTTCATCTTTTGCTTCATTTTGATGCCTCATACTTTCATTTTTTAATTTTTTACCCCATTTAGCCAATGATTCAAGTGCCGGAATTAAAGCTAGGCCATGCTCTGTCAATCGATATTCCACTCTTGGTGGCACTTCAAGGAATTGCTCTCTTTCTACGATCCCGTAGCTTTCAAGTTCTTTTAAAGACTGGGCCAGCATCATGTTGGTGATTCCAACTACATGCTTTTTCAGCTCGTTATAGCGTACCACCTCGTTCTTATGGATGGCCCATATAATCTGAAGTCGCCATTTACCACCAATTATACTTAAGGCATAGTTTAGCGGGCATTCAGACTTTGGAAAAATGGGTTTTTGATTTACTTCTTTTGGCATATAACGCACTCCATTAATCAGTTTTTTCTGACTTAATCTGTTAATTCTGCGTACTTGAAAGTAGATTTTATTATCCTATAATTATAACATAGTTAACCTGCTAAATACTGTGTTCTAAATGCAGATTTTAGTAAAAACATATTAAGGAGGAAACATGTTAAGTTATATTGAACTTAAACCATCCGAAATTGGCCAATTAAAACCTCTTGTTAATGCACTGATGGCTTTTCAGAAATCAAAAGCCACCATTAAACCCGAACTTTTTGATACAATGTCTTTTGAAACGAGACTAGTGCCTTCTGTGGCATCTTCAACTCACAATTTCTTTATACTCGTAAAGGATGATGACATGCCCGTGGGGTATGTTTATGCCAATATTGCACCTAAAGAAAACTATGTAAATGATTTTGCTACATTCTTTGATCTCAAATCAATTAGCGCAGAGCATGTTGGCTGTTTATCACAATTTTATATTGATGCAAACTATAGGAATAAGGGCGTTGGTTCAAAGCTTTTTGCAGCTGCCAAAAAGTGGATGGATACCTTTACGGATGTTGAGGATCAGTTTATCTTTGTTTCCAATGGCAATACAGATGCTCTGAATTTTTACAAGCATAAAGGCTTTAAGGTCAGTCATGATATTTTAGAAGGTTTCATCACCGTTCTTAGAAACTAAAAAAAGGCTTATTTCAATAATCTTTCATTATCGAAATAAGCCTTAAATTTACTTAGCTATACGATATCGACTGATAATAGGCTTCAAGGTCAAAACCATGTGTCGTAACAGACTCAATTGCACGATTAAATACTTGGCTCTCAGCAAGTGATGCTTCTAGAGAATCACTGTTTAAGTTTTGGATCCATCTATGAAAATCATCTACTTTTAGGCCACTGCTATTATTAAGTGTCACAATAGCGTTCTTCACAAGATCGATTACCAATGACTCGTTGTCTCTTGGTTTAAGATGTACCAATACCTCTGAAACATCCTTTGGTGCTCTACTCAGCTTTGAACTAAACTCATGCAGGTAGAAGAAGAGACCATAGTTATGAAGCTTTCCAGTATCAACATTGATAAACCATAAATCTTTATCTATCCCAGTTGAAGTTAATCCCATGTATTTAAGCGCAGTAAGATCATAAAAAATGCCTTCACAAATTTTTCGATTACCTAGTGGTTTCAGATAGCCTAATACAGTTTCAAGGACTACAACAGGTTCAATGCCCTTTTGTTTCTTAAAGACAATATAGCCATGACTCGTCGTGTCAAATGTGTCTACGATTTGAGGAAGTTCGATTTTAAAATAGCCATCACCCTTGCCCTTAATCAACTCAATTGAATCCATAAATATTTTCCGTTTGAGTTTTGTAATTTCAAGCATGACATACTCTTCTGAAACGTACATATAACCCAAATCGATCATCACTCTTTTCAAGTACTTAAAACGGACACATTTTCCTGAGACACTTTTGAGTTCAATAGACTTCTTTCGTCTACTTCTCCTAACTGTTTCGGCAAACTCAGAATAATTTATATCATCCTTTTCTGTCGTATTTTTTTGAGCCTCAGGTGTTGGTTTCTTGCCTCTGTTTAGAATTCGTTCCTTTTCATAAAACTTCTGCTGACTGATTAGAGATTGTCCCTCATGATATAGGGCATTGATTTTGCTCATAATATATAGGGCTTCTTTAACCTCTGAAACATCTGGATGCCATAGTTTTGCAAGTGTTCTATATTCTCTTTTTATGCCTTTCACAGTAAATAACTCTGATGGCATATCGCAATTCATAATATAATATTTGTCTTTGAATTTATCTTTTGATGCCATAATTGCCTCCAGGCTGATTATTCCTTATCATTATAACACTTGTTTGCATTTGAATTCAACACGCTTGAGGATTTATTCTTTTCGCCTTCGATTATTGACATATGCCATAAACGCGGTATAATCAAGATGATAAGCATATACCCTAATTTTAAGGAGGAATCACCATGAAAATTGCATTACCAACAAAAAATGGAATGATCGATAGTCATTTTGGTCACTGTGAATATTATACGATCGTTGAACTTGGCCCAAATAAAGAAGTCAAGTCAAAATCTATATTGGAAGCGCCTCAAGGCTGTGGCTGTAAATCAAATATAGCATATACCCTTAAGGACCTAGGTGTTGAGCTCATGCTTGCTGGCAATATGGGACAAGGTGCTGTGAACGTCCTTTCTAGTCAAAATATAAATGTTTTACGCGGTTGCAAAGGTGAAGTGGATCAAGTTGTTAGTGATTATGTTTCTGGAAATTTGACAGATAATCAAATTGCATGTGACCACCATGAATGCAACCATTAAAGACCTAATTTTATAAACAGACCATCTGCCTGTCTATAAAATTAATGGTTAAACCCTTCATAAAACTAAGGACCGATATAAGATTCACTGAAAAAGTGGTCTAAATCGGTCTTTTTATTTAACTTATAAGGAAAATAAAAGTGAATTTCGAGTCTCTATCTTAACAATAAGATCATTTTTTAATAAATCATAAAGGTCTTTGGTAATACCATAATTTGTGTTGAAATGCATTGGGACTAAATATCCGAGCCTTTTATTTTCAATAAAAGCTTTTGCCGCATAATAGTAAGCATCCTTCAGTCTTGGATCAACAGGTACAAAGGCCACATCAATTTGTGGTTCTTTTATAGAGGAAAGAATTTCATTAAACTGACGTGCCTCATCAGCTTGCACATCAGGTGGTGAATTTTCCCAATGCCACCAGTTCAAATCACCTGAGTGAAAAATATACTTGTGATCCAATTCTACCATGAATGACACGCCCAAATCCGTGGAGTCATAGGTGGTCACCCTAAATGACAAGTCATCATAGGACTCATTTGGCTTTACATATATCACTTGATTACAGTTTTTAAAAGCCTCTCTTATCACTGCTTCATCAGAAAGAATAAAAGTGGCCTTGCTCAAATAAGGGCTTAATCTTTCAAAATCAAAATGATCAGAATGCATATGTGAGACAAAAAAATACTGCTTCTTTCTGGAATCAACAAAACCATCTATATCACTGATTACATCAAAAAATAACTGTTCATGGTCTGTTTCTACTAAGACGCCACTGTGAAAAAGATGCCAGATTTTCATATTAGTTGCCACCCTCAAGCATTTGATCTAGTTTTCCATTAGCCTCTAGTAAATGCATGTCGTCACATCCGCCAATGAATTCATTTTCAATAAAGATTTGGGGCACTGTACGCCAACCCGTTTGTTTTTTAATTTGCTCAAAAGTCGCCGGTTCAGCCTCCACATCTATATTTGTATAAGTTACGCCTTTACTGTCTAAAAGCTTAAGAGCCTTTCTACAATACGGGCAGTATTTTGTTGTATATAAAGTTACCTTTTTCATATTTCTACCACCTTTCTTTATGTTATTTACATTATATCATATGATGTTTCCTATGCGTCATAAGGTCATTGATTTAGCCTTTAACAAATAGTAAAATATATGGACTGAAAAACAAATTTTATTGTCCTTAACCAAAGATTTTACCATCTCATTAAAAAACTTAATGGTATGATTTTAATACTTTAATACTTTAATACTTTTATACTTTTGTCACAAGAAAGAGAGGCACTTAAGATGATGACATTCATTTTACTTATGATTATCTATTTGGCTTTTATTAGTTTAGGCTTACCTGATGCTTTACTCGGCGTTTCGTGGCCACTGATTAGAAGCGAATGGTCACTTGCACTTGATGCTGCAGGTGCAATCTCCATCATAATCACAGTAGGGACAATTACAAGTAGCTTGCTAAGTGGTAAACTCATTCGGCGCTTTGGCGAAGGCCGAATTACCTTTGTTAGCGGTCTTTTAACAGGTGGTGCATTATTGGGGTATGCATATGCCCCTTCTTACATTTGGCTTATTTTATTGGCCTTACCACTTGGTTTTGGTGCTGGTTCAGTCGATACAGCTCTTAACCACTATGTTTCGCTTCACTTCAAAGCACATCATATGAATTGGCTACATTCATTTTGGGGCATTGGTGCAACTATGGGACCGGTAATCATGTCAGGTATTCTCGTAAAAACAGGGTCTTGGAGGGCTGGGTATTCTACAATTGCAATCATACAGCTGTTTCTGGCTGCCATCCTTTTTTTGAGTTTGCCCCTTTGGCGAAAACATGCCCTATTGACTGCATCAAATACAGTAGATACAAGTCCTCACGATCAAGAAGTTCCTCAGACAGTTTCAGGACTTAAACTGCTTAAGGTAAAAGGTGTCCCATATGCCCTGCTTGTTTTTATGTTTTACTGTGCAGCAGAATATGCTATGGGTCTATGGGGTAGTAGTTATTTGGTTCAGGTCAGGATGATGACACTAGAATCTGCTGCTAAATGGGTTGCACTTTATTATGCTGGCATTACTATCGGGCGAATACTCGCCGGCTTTATTTCTTTCAAACTTAACAACAAGCAACTGATTTTACTTGGCATTAGCATTGCCATGACCGGTGCATTACTCCTCTTCTTAAATTTAAATGCCCTTAGTGTCCTAGTCTCCTTTGCATTAATAGGTATGGGCTTTGCCCCTATTTTTCCTGCAATGGTTCACGAAACACCTCGTCGTTTTGGCAAGGCTCTTGCACAAAATGTCATAGGTTTTCAGATGGCATCTGCCTATATTGGCATTGCATTTTTCCCACCACTGCTTGGGGTTATTATTGATCAGACGCAAATGTTTGTATTTCCAATTTTCATTATTTTATGTATTGTGATGCTTTATTTTTTAACCACACAGCTCAACAAACTTAAATCATAAGTTTAAAATAATAAAACAGTTCTGGTCATGTCTAATGCCATAAGGCTTATTCTAATCCTTTAAGGTAAAAACCTTGTTTCGACCTTAACGTTCTTATCTAACCGCTTTTTGCAAGTTGAACATTCTTGCTCAAAACGAGATGAAAACTAATGATATACAATAAAGAGACGCACTCGTGCGTCTCCTTTTATTATAGACAATAAATTTTTTTAACCAAACTAAAAACGGGGTTTACCATCATCCATGCTTATCATTAGAAAGCCACAAAATGCAGCATTATCCGATGGCAAGGCCGAGCTTGTATTTTTTTTAATCTCGTTGATCATGGTTCGATACTGGTTGTAAAAAGTATAATTGGGCTTTGAAACGTATTTAAAATCCTGCTCTTCAAAATACGAAAGAATGCCCTTAACTGTGGTGGGTTTGACGAGCACCTCAAATTCTGGATTCATATAGACCCCTAAGACTGTTAAAATTGGCCACTTTGCAATTTTATATCTCTCAAGAATTTCAATCTGAGTCATGAATCCAAATTCTTGATCACCATATAGGAATTCATACACGCCACTTACAAATCGCGTTTTTTCATCCAAAGTAAAGGTTTTGGCCAAGTCTTTAAATTTCGCTTTCTCAAAAATTGAAACCAGTGAAGACTGAGAAATTAGCTTGATATAGCTTTCAAACAAGCCTTCTACATCCTTAAAACAATTCTTAGCAAAGTTTTCCACTACGAAGTTTCTCATCTTCTCTACTTTATGTTTCTTTGCAATTTCAAGCATTTCAGGTGTATCAAATCCCATTGGATAAGCCATGAAGAAGTTTTCTTCTAAAACACGTAATTTATCAATATTCATAATGCATCCTTCCTAAACTAAACCCCTTAATTAAAGATACGTCTTATAAGAATATTATATCAAACTTCCAATTTATTAAGCAAATCAATTGTGCGTTGTCCAAAGATAGGATGAACATAGTATGGTGCGATTTCTGCTAGGGGTTTAAGAACAAATAGTCTTTCATGCATTCTTGGATGAGGCAATATAATTTCATCATCATCAGAAATCATTTGATCGAAATAAATGATATCTAGGTCAAGGGTTCTTGGTCCCCATTTTATCACTCGCTCTCTCTTAAGATCAGCCTCAATGTCCATTAACCATCTCATCAACATTTTAGGCCCCAATATGGTACTGACCTTAAAAACACCATTTAAGAAGACATCTTGGTCTTCGTAACCCACGGGATCTGTTTGAATAATCTCAGATTTTTTCAGGATTTTGGTATGTGTGCTTTTTTCAATGAGCTCAAATGCCTTTTCAATGTTAAGGGCCTTGTCGCCTAGATTTGAACCCACAGCGATGTAGGCGATATGTCTACTTCTCACAATATGAACAGCAGGATACTCTAGTGGCATCAGCACTGGGGCCCATGGTTTTTTCAAGGTGAGGTCAATCTTTTGAACCGCTTCATATTTAAGAAGAACATATTTGCAAATTTGCTCTGCAGCATGTTCAATCAAATCATATTTTTCTAAATTGAACTCATAATTAAGCTCATGGCACAAGGTTGCATAATTGATGGCGTGATTTAAGTCATCAGTTTCACAGGCTAAGGATAGGTCTACATCAATAACGATGTCCAATATAAATTTTTGACCCATGGCTTTTTCCTCAATATTTACACCATGGTAGGCAAAGAGTTCGAGCCCCTTTATGATTAATTGATCCATTATCTTCCTCCAGCATTCAACATTTTTTCAGTCATTCTCAAGGCTCTAAGGTTTGCCCTTACGTCATGGACTCTAAAGATAGTGCAGCCCTTAACATAACCAAGTACAGTGGTGGCAATGGTGCCTTCAAGACGTTGGTCTACCGGTAAGTCAAGGGCCATTCCAATCATGGACTTTCTAGAGGTTCCGAGTAAAATCGGATATCCCATAGTCTTAAAACGTTCCAAAGACTTCATCACCTCTAAATTGTCATCTAGCGTTTTTGCAAAGCCCACGCCTGGATCTAGAATGATCTGAGATTTATCAACACCCGCATTTAATGCGATTTCAATACTTTCATTCAAATCTGAAATCATGTCATCTATAAGGTTGTTGTAGTCCTTGTTGTCTCTATTGTGCATGAGACAAACAGGCACTTTATAGGCTGCAGCAACCTCTGCAATCTTAGGTTGATTTTTGAAGCCCCATACATCATTGATCATATCTGCACCTGCTTTTAATGCTGCTTCAGCCACAGATGCTTTTGAGGTATCAATTGAAATCGGGATATCATACTTTTCTTTGATGGCCTTGATAACAGGAACAACTCGATCAATTTCCTCTTGGTCGCCAACAATTTGATGACCTGGTCTTGTGGACTCTCCACCAATGTCTATAATATCAACGCCTTCATTAATCATAACGTCAACTTGCTTCATGGCATCTTCAATATGCGTAAACTTTCCACCATCTGAAAAAGAATCTGGTGTCACATTTAAGATCCCCATAATATAGGCTTGATTTTCTAAATCAAAATTTCGGTTTCCAATTTGCATTTTTATTTCCTTTCAAAACATGATTGTATTTTGAGCCAACAAAATATGGACCATAAATTTTATGGTACTTATATTATCATACTAGTATTATTGTACTTGAATTGTCTTACTTGCAATATAGAGTGTTTATTATTGTCTTTTTTTTGATACCTGATTATCCGACATCCAATTTTTTCTCAAATTACTTAGTATCTAGTATTTGATCTCTATATTCTTCTTGTTAATATCCCAATTGCATTCCCCTGATACATGGCAATTAAA
>NZ_JBVBZF010000049.1:0-15868 GCF_057447755.1 Fusibacter sp.
AACCATGATTGCAGAGCTTAAAGCAGTTGGCAAAACAAGCGGAAAAATTGGTATTGTCGGTGTAAACACTGCTACAAATTCAACCATGGACCGTGAAAACGGCTTCAAAAGTGTTTTAGAGGCAGCAGGCTATACTATGCTTACAACAGAGTACAAAGATGGTGATGCAGCAGCTTCTCAAGAGGCAGCATATGGCTTTATCGTTGGAAATGATGACCTTGTTGGCTTATATGGCACTAATGAAGGTTCAACGGTTGGTGTTGGAAACGCAATAAAAGCTTCTGGTAAGGGCCTGATCGGTATCGGATTTGATAAGTCAGACGCAATTCAAGGTCTTTTAAATGACGGCAGTCTTAAAGCGGCAATGGCTCAAAATCCATTTACCATGGGATACTTGGGCGTTGGACAAGCTTATGCTGCACTAAATGACTTAAGTACTGGACCAGCAGTTATTGATACTGGTGTTGCAGTCCTAAGAGGTAAGTAAATCCCCCTCACATAGATGGTGAAACGGATGAAGGCTATGGCCTTGGTCCTTTCGCTATTTTTTGAAAAATGTCTTTACGCCATTAAATATAAGAATAAAACAGCCATAATGATGAAATACCATTAAAGTAACATAATCTTTAAGGCAAAGAGAAAACCAAGATACTCGAAACTCCCAAACACCAAAAAAGTTTGGGAGTTTTTTACAATTTACTATTTACAAAATATGTAAATAAAGATATTATATTACCATATTATAGGAGGCTAAAATGTCAGAACTGATATGGATCTACAGTGTATCTTTAAAATTGAACCTTGTGAAGGTCATGCTTCAGGACTTTCCGCAAGCGCGTATAACAGATAATGAAATACAACTTGTAGAGGCATCAGATGAGCACGTTGTCATTGTAATTTCACAGATGAGTAAGGCTATTTTAGACCAGCTGAACAGGGACAACAGTTTTATATATATTGGTGTAAGAGGACGGGATGAAAGGCTAAAATCATTTGAAACATCCCAAGAGCTGAATCACCTTTTATACGAAAGAGAAAAAGCGAAACTGGAACAAATTCAGTTGGAATACATAAGGGGTCTTGGGCCCCTGAGTCAAGAAGAAAGCAAGTATTTGGAGTGCTTGATGGCAAATAAAGGCTTTCATCCTCAAGGCATTTTGCGATTAAAGCAAGCAGATAAAGAAAAACCAATTAAGTTCAAAAAAGTTAAGCAATATAAAGGCATTATTGCCATTTATAACAACCCTCTATTTGCCGCTTCATTGGCTAGGGCTTTTAAAATCAAGTCACTTTTGCTTATGGAGGGCAATTTGCTTAAACCCACTCTTGACGATGTGCTCAAGATCAGTAAAATAGAAACCCATGTAGAAAGCCACCTTACTGGCATAGACAATACAGGTCTTAATATTGCCTTGGATTCAATGCGCAAGCAAGCCAACCTTAAACAGGATTTGAGTTATATAGTAAAGCGGCATCAGCATTTTGATGTCTTGCTTGGCAATTACAATGCTCTTAACTATGAACATTACGATCCAGATCAACTTCGGCAGTTGCTGGATATGCTAGCCAGTCATTACGAATGTATCATCATCAGTCTAGGCGATAACCTATATGACTACTTAACCTTGATGAGTCTCAACAAAAGTAATATCAACATACTGTGCGTTGACGACAACAAAAGTGATGTCAGATGGGCCAAACAAATGATTGAACTTCTAAAATCCAAACAGTTCATAGAGCCAAACAAGCATCACGTCTATAAAATCAAGAAAAGCCTTAAACCCTCCTCTTACTCTGATGCGGTTATGAAGGCGCTTTTTAAAGACCTATACAAGGGCCACATAAATCTAAAAAAGAAATCATCTTTCAATAAAGCCATTAAGGAGATTATGAAATGAGTGTGGTAACCAGTTTAAACCGTGGTAATGCCGAGTTTAACCCCAATCAAGGGACCTTGCAATCTGAACTATTGACCATAAAACTGCTGGATGAAATCGTCTTAAAGTTCTCTAGTCTAATCGCAGATGTGGAAGATGGTAAAGTAGATGAGATGGTTCTAAAAAATGAAATTGGAAAGCTTGTGGATGAGCAAAAGGGCCATTTCAATTTAGAAGTCATAAAAAGAAGCATATTTAACACAATATATGGCTATGGTGATTTACAGGCTTATATTGACGATCCTGAAATTTCAGACATTGACGCTGCTACCTACGATTATTTCACGGTTAAGATCAGGGGAAAGGTCCGTCCCCTAGACTTTAAATTTGATTCTGAAAAAGCATTTGAAAGATTTTGCAAGCTTCTGATCATTCGAAATGGAGGCGTTATCAATGAGGTTGATAATCACAGTCGCGTAAGTGATGTAAAAAACAGATTGAGAATCAATGTTTGTATTAGCCCAAGAAATACTTCAGGAACGTCACTCACCATAAGAAAGCACGTAAAAGAAGGTTATTCGCTTGATCAATTACAAGATCTAGAAATGCTGGATATGGAATCGCGAAGGTGGATAGACACCATTATAAAAAATGGGTCAAGTGTTATCGTTTCAGGAAAGGGCGGGGCTGGTAAAACGACCTTGTTGAGGGCCCTCATCGAATCATCACCTCTAGAGGAACGTATTTTGATTTGTGAATCCGATGTGGAAATTGCACCCAATCGCAAGAATTGCATTTCTCAAAGCATTAAGAAAATGCACTTGGGAGGTAAGAGGATTACATTAAATGACTTGATACGTGATGGATTGACCATGAGCCTTGACAGTTATTGCATAGGTGAACTTACTGGCAATGAAGCTTGGGAGTTTATAAAAGCAGGCAATACGGACCATAGAATTTTGGGAACAATTCATGCCAACAGCTCCAGGGACACCATTTTTAGATTGCTGACTTTAATTGAGAGCGAAACGCGATTAAGTGAGGAAACCTTAAAGCAAATGATTTATGAAAGTGTTGAGTATATTGTCTATATTTCTCAGTTTAAGGTTAGAGAAATTGCAGTGCTTTCTGTAGTTGAAAATAAAATGACTTATAAGGTTATTTATTCCCACAAGGGCATTAAGGAGATTGCCGTATGAACCGTATGGGATTAGTTCTTTTATTCAGCATCAATTTGTTGTGGCTTGGAGGTATCTTGATGGAAATCTCAAATCGTAAAAGATTATGGCTCGATTTTAGACAGGGTGATACATTTCATTCCTATAAGCTCAAGGCATCTTATGTAAAAACACATTTAAGCATGTGCGTAAACTGCTTACCAAAACAGATTCAAAACGTTTATTTTGAATGTGCACTCTTATATGTTATATTGACAGATTTTGCTTTTTATTGGCTGAGATTACCGCTTATTTTTAAAGTTATCCTATTACTGATCAATACTGGATTGCCCTTTATTTTGCTTGAGATGGGTCTTGCTCATATTGAGAAATCGCTTGATGGTGAATTGCTGGGTTTCCTTCAGAGCTTAAATGCATCCTTGCATCAAACGGAAGACTTGATTAAGGCTTTAAAGTATTCTGAGAAAGCGGTTCAGAACAAATACTTAAAGGACCTCTTGTCAAATTTTAACGGTTCCATTTTTTCAGGTCTGGATGAAAGGATAGCCTTCCAGCATTTTCAAAGATTTGCAGGACATGATTATTTAAGGTATATCGTTTTAAATCTTGAACAGGTCTATTTTAGACGTGGAAACCTCGTCAAGCTGGTATCGGGTCTTGAACAGGAATACACTGCGATTCAAGTTGAAATGAACAAGCGCAAGATTGAACTTAGACAAGACAGAGCACTTACAATTGGCAGCATGCTCTTGGTGCTATTAACGGCCTACATGGTAGTTAAGGCCAATGATTACATCATGATTTATTATTTAATGACCTCTACTGGTAAGTCTTTACTTTGTTTACTAGGTGTAGCTTATGTGCTGGGCATATTCATCGTGATAAGAGCGGCACACATCAAATATTAGGGAGAGACGACTATGATTCAGGAGATTGAAACAATGCCCTATATAGGCATTATAAATTTCATCGGATGCATCATTTTGTATAAGCTAATGGCTGAAATCATGCAGGTGTCTCAAATAAATCATAAAAGGATACCCTATAAAAAACACCTTAAAGGCTTGTTGATCTTAATAGGTGTAGGGATGTCTTTAATCTTGCCTAACACGTGGTATTTTACGGTGAGTTTATTTGCTACCATAGCTGTGTTCAAAATATCCCAACAGCAAAGGGCCCAATTTATGACAACACAGAGCTTTTATAAGATCTATAAATACCTTCAAATACAGCTGGAAACCGGTGCAAGGCCTGAAGAAATTTTCAAAGCCTTGTATAGAGTGGTAGATTATCCACCTTTCAGAGCGACATTACTTCAATTTTCGGTGATTATCTCTCAGAGCCATGATGTTCATCAGGGGCTAAACTATTTGAAAAGTCGTTTGAAGGATCAAGAGGGAAAGCTCTTTATTAGCATCACTGAGAATTTAGCTTTTTCGGGTGGAGAACATGAGACTTTTTCAAGGTTAAATCATTTATTGTTTCAAAAGTACCTTTCAAATATCAGGGAGCGTACGAAAAAAATTAAACGTCTGTATTTATATTCTGTAATCCTGTTTACACTATTGGTATCTATAATGTTATTAATGCCACTTATCGATCAAATGCTAAAATCGGCGCAGATGATTTTTAACTGAATATGAGTAATTATTGAAGGAGGTTTTAAAATGAAAAATCAAAATTTAAGGAGAATTGCAAAGGAAAGCTTGGTAATAATCAAGCAAAGATGGATTTGGGATACTCGCGGTGAGTTTGGTATGAGCTCTATTATCGGCCTTGCAATAGGGCTAATCGTGGCGGCTTTTATTTTGATACCTGGCGTGAGAACCTTTGCGACCAGTGTTATTACAGATATGCAGAGTTGGTGGACCACAACGATTAGTAGTACCTTGTTCCCAAATTAATCATGGGTATAGATCAAGTGGTGGTATTTTGCCTGCTATTAATTATTGGCTTGTTTTTCTTTGTGTTTATTCTCGATTATATGATGCCGCTCTATCTCAAGTTCGAGTTTGACAGTTTGTGTCGAGATTATGCCTTGTTGATTGAAGCTCAGAATGGCTTAGACAATAATCAAAGGGATCACTTGGCGGAAACACTTGGAAATAGACGTATTAATGTGTTAAAGATAGAATGCTCAAAGCCGAATCATATAAAAAAGGGCGATTGGATACACTTTACAGTGGCTGCAGAGTATCAAAAAACTGTTTTTAAAGCCCTATTCGAAAGAGAGACAATCACGTATGGATTCAATTTTACGCAGGAAATCATATCAAATAAAGCATCAAATTAGAGGTTCTGCAAGTATAGGCTTAATGCTTTTTATGGTCACAATGATCGTCTTAGTGGTCTTACCCCTTCTCATGGGTCTTTTGGAATTTCAATTCTTAAATCTGGAAAAATCACAGGTTCGGGCAGCCACTGAAAATGCTGTTAATGATATCTATGAATCCGTTGATGAAAGGGCTTTTAGCAAAGTTATAACCATACCCGACTTGAGTGGGTTTGAGTCAAATCTAGTATCACATCTGGAAGACCTCAACTGTGAGATTGACCCAAGTGAAGTTACTGTTGATTTTGTCAACCAAGATATGATTATTGTGACTTTTTCATACGTGCATCGTTTTAAAAGTTTTGACTTTCAGAAACCAATGTCAGTCTTCCTGAAATACAGGATCCCAAGTGACCAGTGACAAAACCTCGAGTAATCAATAAAGGATAAATGGCAAGAGTACTTTTTTATGTTCAAAATTATATGCATAGAGAGGCCGCCCCTAAAAATGAATGGACTTCAAAAGTGATACTTGCAAGAGAAATAAAAAGAGACGGCTGAAAGAGTCGGCTGAAAGAGTAGGTTGAAAAAGTAGGTTGAAAGAGACTAGGAATACCAGGGAGTTTATATACCATGAAAAAATTGATTATCTTGATTTGTGTAGTCGCTCTAAGCATTATAATGACGTTTTATCAGATACACATTATTAAAAAGCAAACACTGCAGACCTTCAGAGATGTTGTCATTTTAAGTAAATCTGTCGAAGCTGGAAAGCGCTTGGAAGCGTCAGATCTCGAAATGGGTAAGATTAATACCTTATGGCATTCTAGTGATTACTATACGAGGATTGAGGATGTCGTTGGCATGAACATGTTGACAGACTTAAGTAAATACAGTATTTTATCAAAACAAATATTATCGGAAACAGTGGATGAACAAGAGGTTTCCAGTCCAGATCATGCCATGACGACTTTAAAGGTCTTACCAGAAGAAGCGCTCTGCTTCAGATTTGACAAGGGAGAAGAAGTCTTACTCTACCATATTGACCCCCTATATGTTGAAAAGGATTTGGGAGTGGTTATGATTAAGGCTATTTATGATAATAATCTTGAAGACACCGGTTTGCCAGTCTATTTGCTCATAGAAGCAAACCAAGAAGTCATAAGAGAAATTGTTCGATTAAGAGAATCTGGCAGATTTGAAATTATTAGAGGCAAATCCCAATAGGAAATATATTCATCAAATTTAAAATTTGATATAATGTATCAAAGTGGGTGAAAAAATATGGACTATAGCAGGTTATCCAGAGAGACTTTGATTCATGAAATCAAACAGTTGAACCATCAAATTGAAAAATTGAAAATCGAAAAAGTGGGTCAAGAAATCAATATTGGTGGCAAACTGGATGCCATTCAATCTCCAGTTATCATGATTAGCCTTGACTATAGTGTTACCTGGGCGAATGCATACAGTATCCTCCACTACAAAGATATTCTTGGACGAAAATGCTACCAAGTCTTTTATGATTTTGCAGACATTTGTCCAGGATGTCCAATGCAAGAGGTCTTGGACTTTAAAACTAAATTTGATACGGTTGTTTCGCCGGAGCTTGTTGGTGAAAGTGTTGAAAAGCAAGTATGGCGAAATCAACTTATACCAATCGTAACACAAGGAAAAGTCACAAGCATACTTGAGTTTCAAGACAACATCAAGGTTCGAGAGCAATATGATGAAAACTATAAGGAAATCATTCAAAACCTTAAGCATGAAAACAACGAGTTAAAGCGTAAGGTTAAAAAGACCAATGAGTTTATAGACCATTTTACACGTGAGATGCGAACACCACTTAGGTCTCTTAGGGGTTTTTTTGATCTGTTTGACCAGACTTTTTTATCTGAGCTCCAGAAAGAATATCTAAATGTTATTAAATACAATTCGGATTTACTATTTGAAATTTTGAGTCGAATGCTTTTATATACAAAATATGATGAGGGCAACATTAAGTTCATCAAAACTGAATTTCATTTTAAGAAAACCATTCAAGAAGTCATTCAGACCTATCGCATACTTTATGAAAATGAGAAAAATAATAAAATTAGACTGGAATATTCAGATTCAATCCCAGATATCCTCATAGGGGATCATGTGAAACTGAAATTGATGATTTCCTATCTGCTAGAGACTTCAAATTTTCTATGTAAAAACGATGAAATCATCGTCAGTGTTTCTGAAGTCACTGAAAATAGAGATAAAATTCACCTTAAAATCACCATAGCAGATACCAGTGAGGGAATTCCAAGCCGTTCAATTGATCTTAGTGATTACGATATAACTAATCGGTCGCATTTTGACACGATTGAGGAATACGCCATTGCGCTGGGACTGCATTTATCAAAAGAACTCATTCAAGCTGCGGGTGGTATGATTGAGATTTCCAGCATCAAGGATAAAGGGATCAACTCCACCCTCTTCTTATCCTTTGATAAAGTTGTCGTAAAATCTCAAATGCCTAAGACCGTTCAATTTAACGAGCGAAAGCGCATATTGATTGCAGACCATGAAAGGCCTCAAATTCCAATGGATTTCTTCGAAAAATACGACATCTATTTCGCCAAAACAGGTGAGCAGGCCATTGAACTTTTTTTCTCTATAAAACCCCACCTTGTGATTATTGATGTCATGATCGAGCAGTGTGATGGCTTCAGTGTTTTAGACGAAATCGAAAGAAGAAAAAGCGGAAGTTCTCCAATTATTGCAATTTCTAACAAGCTTATTGACAATGAGGCAGAGTTCATGAAAGACTACGGATTTGACGATTATTATACCAAACCTTTTACGGAAGCAATTTTTGAAAATATAATTGAAAATTATTTAAAAGAGACATCCCTATAAAATGTCTCTTTTTCTGTGTTATAATTTAAGTATTAAATTGGATGGTGAAGACGTATGAAATTTAAAATGATTGCAACTGCTGTTTTCGGAATGGAAGCAATAGTTGGTAAAGAGCTCGAACAATTAGGCTTTGAAAATATAAAGGTTGAAAACGGTAGAGTTTTATTTGATGCAGATGAACGTGGTATTGCTAGAGCAAACCTTTGGGTTAGAACAGCTGAAAGAATATTTATCAAAGTAGGAGAATTTAAAGCAACTACTTTTGAATCTCTGTTTGACCAAATTCATAAAATATCGTGGGAAAACTACATTCCTAAGAACGCAAAGTTTCCCGTTAATGCAAAATCAGTTAAATCAAAGCTTTTCAGCTTGTCAGATATTCAGAGCATTTGTAAAAAATCAATTGTAAAAAGGTTGAGCAAGGTATACCAAACCCAATGGTTTGATGAAACAGATGAAACGTATAGTATCCTTGTTGGCATATTAAACGATGTTGTTACAGTGAGCATTGATACTTCAGGGGCTGGTCTTCATAGAAGAGGCTATAGAGAAAAAGGGAATGAAGCACCAATGAAAGAAACCCTAGCAGCAGGACTTTTAAACATCGCAAGATGGCAAAACAAGATCCCTTTGATCGATCCATTTTGTGGTTCAGGGACAATCATCATAGAAGCTGCTATGATGGCAAAAAACATCGCTCCTGGTTTGAATAGAAAGTTTGAATCAGAGCAGTGGCGCTTAATTCCTGAGACAATTTGGAAAGAGGAGCGTAAAGCCTGTTATGAAGCCATCAATCACGATGTTGATGTCATCCTTCAGGGCTATGACCTAGATCCAAAGTCCATCAGAATTGCTATGGGAAATGCTGAGCTTGCAGGCGTAGATGATATTGTTCACTTTCAGGTAAGAGATGTTAGAGACTTTAGCACAAGCTATCAGTATGGCTATATCATTTGTAATCCGCCATATGGAGAGCGTTTAAATGAACAAGAAGAAGTTAAAAGACTTTATAAGCTCATGGGCAAGGTCTTTGAACCCTATAAAACATGGTCAAAATATATCATCACGTCTTATGAAAATTTTGAGCGAGAATTTGGTACAAAAGCGACTAAGAACAGAAAACTTTACAATGGTCGAATCAAGACCTATTTTTATCAATATTATGGTGAGAAACCACCAAGACCTAAAAAAGTGGTTGATACACCGGAAAATTCAAAGTAAGGATATTTATTGATCATGAAAAAATCTGGTTTAAAATCATTAATAGTCTTTGCGGTTTGCTTTGTCATTGTCTTAAAGTTTGATTTGGTTGTAGGTCAGGTTTCAAAGTGGGTCAAAGAGGACTTTAAAGTAGTGAATCAATTGGTTTACAATCAAAATGTTGATTTTGAAAATCGTGCGGAAGTTCAAAGTACAGATTCTAGATATGTCGTTTTAGATCAGGCCAAGCTCAAGTTGTTTGACAATGAAGGTCTTCCTATATGGGAAAAAGCGGTTTCCACACAAAATGTTTTGATGGCCAGCGGGAAGACCAGTATCGCACTTGTCGAAAAAAAATCAGGGGATGTCTTCATCGTCGATCTAAAAGGCCATATAAAGGCGTCTCATTTTGGTTTTGGCAGTATCAAAGCTTTAAAGTACTTTGATGAGAAATACGTTGGTCTATTGAAAACCGATGGCACGCTGACGATATTAGATGAAAAGCTCGAGGTCCTCAGTAGTACAGTTCTGCCAAAGGGTGAGATCATCGATTTTTCAATTAATATTAAGCGACAGGATATTGTGGCAGTCGTTTTGGATTTGAGCCGAAAGGATTTTAATACCAAGCTTGTTATAGCAACCTTCAACGGTGAAATCATCAGTGGCAGTAATCTCTTTTCGGAAATCGCCTATCAGCTATGGCTCTCAGATGATCAAATCAGTGTCATTACAGATTCCCAAATGATGGCTTATGACTACGATTGTAATTTAAAATACAGTGTACCTTTTGACCGTACGGTGAGAAAGGTCTTCTATGATTCTAATAAGGGGCTTTTTTACTTCAATGTCATCAACCAAGATGGTGCAATCGATAATCCCAAGGCCCAAAATGCCATTATCGTCATAAATGATCAGGGAGAGACGCTTTTTGAGTTTGATGCCATGATAGATGCCATTGACGGCATTAAAATGATGGGAAAACGCCTAATGGTCTTTAATCAAGAAAAAATAGTCTTTTTTAATGATGAAGGAAAGCCAGTGGATACCTATGAAGGTAAGGACGAGATCTTAGATGTCGTCATATTAGATGATACTCATTTTGGCGTCGCCTATATTAATCACATGGATTTGTATATTTTAAAATAAGATTTTAACGAAATTCTAATGGTATTGTGTTATTGTAGTAAAAACAATGCATTTAGGAGGCTGGAATGAACTGGACGGATTACCTGGTGTTGATTATCATTATAGGTAATATGCTGTATGGCTTTAATAAAGGCTTTATTACGACCTTTATTGGTTTGATAAAATGGTTTGCGAGTATTATCTTGGCAAAGATGTTTTATGTTGAATTCACGACATATGTCACGGAAAATTGGTATGACCCAAGTCCCGTTATTCTAGAGCATGTCAAGCAGTTTGTCACCAATATGCTCGACATCAAAACATCAACAGATGCCCCCATGTCTGCGGAACAAGTGCAACTAGGGATTGATAACCTCAAATTGCCTGACTTTTACAGCAAGGGATTGACGGCCTTTCAGGGCAATATAACCTTTACGGACTTCATAAATGATGTTTCAGCTCAAGTGACCCATATGATTGTCTATGTCTTGGGATTCTTGACCTTGCTAATTATCATTATGTCTTTACTCGGCGTGATTGAGAGCTTGGCCAATCATTTGGCAAGACTTCCGGTTTTGAAGGAGTTCAATAAAAGTGGTGGCTTGATATTAGGGGCTGTTCTGGGTTTGATCAGCGTTTACTTTTTTATGATCATCCTCAATGTCTTCGTCCCGTTCGAATGGAGTCAGAGTATTGTTCTGGCTATTGAAAGTTCAAGGTTTGCAGTTTATTTTTACAAGTACAATATACTACAGTATTTTTTTGTGAGCTTCTTAAGTAATTTATATAAGAGTTTCTTGATGATTTAGGAGGATAATATGGAAGTGAAAATTGATGCAAGAGGATTAGCGTGTCCAAAACCCGTTATTGAAACGAAAAAGGCATTAGAAGGCCTTAAGGAAGGCAACATTATTACGGTGGTGGATAATGCCATCGCAAGAGATAATGTATCCAAACTCGCAAAGAGTTTGATGCTTGACTATACAATTACTGAAGTGGATGGCAACTATCAAATTTCCATATTTAAGGGAGAGTATTCTAATCAAGCTGAAGACATGGTTCAAAAAAGACCTGATCTTGCAAATACTGTAATTCTTGTGGGCAGTGATGTCATGGGAACGGGTGATGATGTATTGGGAGCCGTACTTATAAAAGGTTATTTTTACACGCTCACAGAGTATGAGCCCTTTCCAAAGGCAATTTTATTTGTGAATTCAGGTGTTAGGCTCACTGTTGAGGG
Source organism: Fusibacter sp. (assembly GCF_057447755.1). Lineage (NCBI taxonomy): Bacteria > Bacillati > Bacillota > Clostridia > Eubacteriales > Fusibacteraceae > Fusibacter > Fusibacter sp. The sequence continues at coordinate 11,785 of NZ_JBVBZF010000049.1, forward strand.
GTCTCCAGTTATAGAATACTTAAAGAAACTTATGGAAATGGGAACAGAAATTTTAAGCTGCGGCACTTGTCTTGATTACTATCACTTGAAGGATCAACTGGCAGTTGGTGGTATTACAAACATGTACACGATTGTAGAGACCATGCAAGAAGCAAATAACACAATAAGAATATAAAAAGGGAATAAAAATGAGCACAGAATGTATGTTAATTGTATTTGAATCCACCCATAAGGCCATCCGTACGGAAAGGTTATTGCTGGATCAAATTAAAATCGATATGATCCCCACACCAAGAGAGATAACAGCAAGCTGTGGTCTAACGATACAGTTCGAGATTGCCGACGTGACACAGGCGAAAGCACTGCTTTCAAATGAAGAAAAGACGGGGATGTCATTATATCGATATGAAAAGGACAAGACCGTTAAAGTTACACAAATATCATGGGAGGAATAAGATGCCTTTAAAATTAGAATCCGGAGATGAAATTGTCACAAAAAAAGCTCACCCATGTGGTAGTAATCGGTTCATCATTACGAGAGTTGGGATGGACTTTAGAATCAAATGCGCAAAATGCGAAAAAGAAATTTGGATTCCAAGAATTAAGCTAGAAAAGAGAATTAAAGAGATCTATCGCAGTGGTGTCAAGGTAGAAAAAGAGAATATATAATTGATTTATATAAAAGAGTTGACAGAGGGGATTCTAAGTGATAAAATACCTCTGTTGTAGTTGCGACCATTTGGTCGTTACTTCTCTGCTCTGTTAGAAGAGCCATTATGTCCATAGGGAGGTGTAAAGAAAGATGAGAAAATACGAAACGCTTTTTATTTTAAAGCCGTCAATTGAAGAAGAGAAAAAAGTTGAACTTTTAGAAAAATTCAAAGGCATTATTGCTGCTGATGGTGAAGTAGAAAAAGTCGAAGAGTGGGGTAACAGAAAGTTAGCTTACGAAATCGAAAAGGTAAGAGAAGGATATTATGTACTTGTTAACTTCAAGGCGAATCCTGAGCTTCCAAAAGAGCTTGAAAGAAACTTCAAAATTGCTGACGAAGTTATTAGATACATCATCGTTAATTTAGAAGATAAATAATCTATCAAGAAAGACGGGGGCTCATTAATGAATAGTGTTATATTAATTGGACGTTTGGCGAGAGACCCAGAACTTAGATTCGTACCTGGAAGTGGCATGGCAGTTGCTAATTTTACATTAGCAGTTGATAAAGGCCTTACCAGAGAAAAAAAGCAGGAATTTGAAAGCCAAGGCAAACCAACAGCTGATTTTATTAGAGTCGTTGTTTGGGGAAAACAAGCTGAAAACTGCTCACAATATTTAGCAAAAGGCAAACTCGTTGCAATTCAAGGTTCTATCCAAACAGGTTCTTACAAATCACCTGCAGGAGAGACTCGATATACAACTGAGGTGTTGGCAAATAGAGTTGAATTCCTCGAGTGGGGAGAGAAAACTCAGTCATCTGGAAGAAGTGACGATTTCAGTTTCGGTAATACGAACTTTGACGATTACCAAGCAATCGAAGACGACGATGACGTTCCATTCTAATTAGAAGGAGGGAAAAAACCATGATCAAAAGACGTAGAAAAAGAAAAGGTTGTTCTTTTTGTCAAGATAAAATCGAATCAATCGATTACAAAGATACAAAGAAATTACAAAAGTACTTAACTGAAAGAGGCAAAATTTTACCAAGAAGAGTTTCTGGTAACTGTGCTAAACATCAAAGAATGGTTACTAGTGCTGTTAAAAGATCTAGAATCATTGCTTTATTACCTTTCGTAAGTGAGTAATAAGATTAAAACACCGCTGTTGCGGTGTTTTTTGATTTTTTGTAACAATTACGGACGATTCACCATAAATGTAGTATAATCATATATGAGAAAGTAGAATGGGGGGACTCCATAGTTGAAAAGCACACGACAAATTACAGAAGCGGGCCTATTTGCGGGAATTTTAGTCATATTTATCGTAGGCTCTTTTTATATACCTGTTATCGGAACAGCACTTTATTTTTTAGCACCATTACCCATGATTATATTGAGTATCAGGAATACCCCAGTTAATGTCGTTGTAGCGGCTATAGTAGGCTCCTTATTATCGAGTCTTTTGGTCTCTTTTATGGTTGGACTAAGTATGGGCGCTTTGGCACTTTGCATCGGCCTTCCAATGGGACTTGCAATAAAACGATTTGAATCACCGCTTAAAGCCATGGCAATAGGCGCACTTGGTGCACTTGTGGCTTTGATATTGTCACTTGGTATGATGAATTTTATAATGGGTATTTCTTTGGATCAAACCATTGATGAGATGTTTTCATTTTCAAAGGATTTTCAAACAGAGATGGATCAAACAATTGAATCCTATTCCGCATCACTCTCAGCTGAACAACAGGCTCAAATTAAAACGGCACTGGGTGATTCAGCCAAGTCTATGGACAATATGATGGAAATGGTAAAACTACTTATACCGGCGAGTTTATTCATGATGTCAGCCATGTTTGCAGCCATCAATTATCTCTTTTCAATTCCTGTATTGAAGCGATTAAAAATAGCCCATCGACCACTGGGATCGTTTAAAAATTTTAGTTATCCCCTCCACATGGCATATGGTAGTGCCGGTATGCTTTTAGGTGCATATGTATTTGGAAAGATGGGTGTCGTCGATATGACCACGGCAATGCTCAACTTTATCTATCTTTTTGTAATGGTTTTTTATATCCAAGGCTTGGCGGTGGGATACTTCTTTTTAAGGCGTTCTATGGCCAAAGGCATTTCGATCACGATTTTGGTGGCGGTATCACTTTTGGGTCTTATCAATTATATTGCACTGATCGGTTTTATGGACGTTATACTAGATGTGAGAAGATTACAACCTAAAAAGAGGTGAGAAACATGGGAAATTCGAAGCTCAGCAATCCATTTAAGGAACCACTAAATTTTTATTTGATTGTAATTGGCCTTTTTGTCGCAATAATTGCCTATTATAATAAATTTTTAGGCGTTATTGGCATTGTCGTACTGCTTGGGCTCTTGTTTTACAATTGGTACTCAGACAAGGCAAAGAGTAAAAAATGGCGTAAGTACATTGAAAATCTCTCTTCGAGTATAGATAGTGCAGCAAGATATGCCGTGTTTAATTTACCGGTGCCTTTAGTCGTCATCGATCTTGAGGGCAAAATCAATTGGTACAACTCTAAATTTACCGATATGATTGCAGAGAAGAGCGTCATCGGAAAGAGTATTGATAAGCTGATCAACACCCTTGCTTTTGAGCAGATTAAAAACGGTGAGATGATCGAAGACATCAAGGTCGGTGATCGTTTTTACAATGTTTTTGCCAACATGGTGGCACTTGATGATGACAATCCACAGAATATGATTTTTATGCTCTATTGGTTTGACACCACTGAACTCACGAATTTAACAGCGCGATATGACGATGAAAAACCTGTCATGGCACTTATATACATCGATAACTATGAAGATGTTATGAATGAGACGAAGGAAGAAAAAATTCCTTTTGTCACTTCGGAAATTGAAAAGAAAATCAACCTTTGGGCAACGCGAATGAATGGTATGATCAAGCGTTACCAAAAGGACAAATACATCGTAATTTTTGAAGCCAAATACCTTGAAAATATAGAGGCAAAGCGATTTACCATTTTAGATGATGTCAGAGAGATTGATGCAGGTAACAAGATTCCTGTAACTTTGAGTATCGGAATCGGTGTCAATGGCAAAAATCCAAGTGCACTTGAGGAAGATGCATATGCATGTCTAGAACTCGCTCTTGGTCGTGGTGGTGATCAAGCGGTTGTTCGCAAAAAGAACACCTTTGAGTTCTACGGCGGTAAGACCAAAGCCGTTGAAAAGCGAAATCGTGTAAAAGCAAGGGTTATCGCACACGGTTTTAAAGCCATAATTGAGGAAAGCTCAAGAGTGATTATCATGGGTCATAGATCTCCTGATATGGACTCTTTCGGTGCTGCTGTAGGTGTTTATAGAAGTGTCCTTAATATGGGAAAGGAATCCTATATTGTTTTAAATGAAGTAACAGATGCCATTGTCAATGTTC